>CAZRNK010000040.1:5317-8479 GCA_964601435.1 uncultured Oscillospiraceae bacterium
GCCCGAAGTGGAGTACTTGGGCCAGATACAGAGCGCTGCATAGACGCGCTCTGAATCTGCCGCGTGCTGGGCGGCCATGGCGTCCAGGAGCGGGGTCAGGTCGGCGGCCTGCATGCTGGCGTGGAGGAGGCGCTTGAGCTGGGCGCTCCGGGCACTTCCATCTCCGCCCAAAAGCATCTGACGCAGGGACTCTGCCGCCTCCAAAAGGCCGCGGGAGCGCTCCAGGCAGGGGAGAAGAAGCCCGGCCTCCTGGGGATAGACCAGATAGCCGGCGATGCCCTCGCCCAGAAGGCGGCGCAGGACGTCAAAGTCCTTATGCCGGCTGACTGCAATTAGAACAGCCCATGGACAAGAGGCCCGGAGGGCGGCAATGCGCTCCGCTGCGGCGAGAAAGCCGGTGTCCAAATCGCAGAGAACCAGACAGGGGGCGGCGTTGGCTGGGGGACGCATATCCTCCTGCGTCCAGGGAATGGGTATAGGGGTGTCAAAAGAAAGCGCCGCCCAATCCGCCGCCTCGATTAACTCGGCGGGCAGAGAGGCGGCATAATAGCAGGGGTAGCCCATGTGCAACCTCCAGTGTGTGTGAAAAAGTTCGCAAAGTATCGCTCTTTATCATATTTTACCATAATTATAGGGGGTAGTACAAGGAGAAATTTATCAAAACCTCAAAAAAATCGATGAAGAAAAAGAGAATTCTGATAATATGACACAAAAACTGAAGTTTGGCTGCTTGTCCTGTCTGTTGTATCTTGTTATACTTGTTCTTGTAAAAATATAAATCACAGAAAGGAGAAAAACAGATGAAGCACTGGACGAAATTTGCGTCTCTCTTGCTGATTGCGACATTGCTGCTGGCCCTCTTTGCGGGCTGCAGCCAGAGCGGCGACACGAGCACAGAAGCCCCGGCCACAGAGACTCCCGCGGCGGAGGCCACAGAGCCGGCGGCAACGGAGGGGCAGGAGACAGCCGAACCGGAAGAAGCGGCCAGCCTCTATCCCCTGGATGCGGAGGGCGTAATCCTGACCTATTGCGTGGGGGTAATGCCGGCAAACATGAACCTGCTTGGGAATGACGGCCTGGCCAACCACGCCTCCTGGCAGCAGGCCCTGGAGAATTTAGGGCTGGATGTGGAGGTCACCATGCTCTCCGGCGACAGCATCGGGGAGCAGGTTCAGGTGATTATCGCCTCCGGGGATTATTACGATATGATGCCCGGCCTGACCAACTACTATGTGGGCGGCGGCCAGGCGGCCCTGGAGGACGGCGTGGTGTATGACATCGCCGAGTACGCCGAGTACTGCCCCGATTACATGGCCCTGATTCAGGACGATGAGGAAATTTACCGGCGGGTTGTAACGGATGACGGCACCATGCCCTGCTTCTATCACCTGGTGGATGCCCAGGTGGGGCCGGGCTACGGCAGCTATGTCCGGGGCGACTGGCTGGAGGAGCTGGGCCTGGACACCCCTGTGACCATCGACGACTGGTATGAGACGCTCACCGCCTTTAAGACGGAGTATGACCCGGAGTATCCCTACCTGCTGGATGCTTCCGGCTTTAACTGCGGCAACGCCATCGTTTCGGCTTACGGCGTGGCGGCCTCCAACTTCTCGCAGATGAACACGGATTATCCCTGGTATCAGGTGGACGGGACGGTGTATTTCGGCCAGATTCAGGATGGGCTGCGCTCCTACCTGGAGATTATGAACCAGTGGTATGAAGAGGGGCTCATCTCCCCCGACTTTGTTTCCTTCAATGGCTTTGAAGTTGGCGACGACCTGAATGCCGCAGCGGCCAACAATGCGGGCATCTGGAACGGCTTTGAGACCATTGACCACCGGTGGGACGACCTGACCACGGACGAAAACTATGAGGCGCTGCCCATCACCGACCCTGTGCTGGAGGAGGGCGATGTCCTCCACCTGAACGGCGTCACCAGTATGGTGGACCAGCCCGCCCTTACCGTGACCACCTCCTGCGAGTATCCGGAGCTGGCCGTGGCCTTCGGGAACTACTGGTACAGCTATGACGGCTATCTCCTGGCCAACTACGGCATCGAGGGCGAGGGCCTCACCTTCGACGAGGAGGGCCATCCCCAGTACACAGATTTGGTTATGAGCCCGGCCGACGGCTATACAGTTTCCCAGATGCAGTTCCTGTACTCTGTCAATTTTGTCAACGGACTGTTTGACATGAACCGCGCAGTGGCGTATGATATAGGATGCCGGGAAGTATGGGGCTCCAACCGGGACAACGCCTATGACCTGCCCTATACCAACCTGACCATGACAGCGGACGAGAGCTCGGAGTTCAACAACATCATGCAGGACATCAACACCTACGCCTCCGAGTCCATTGCCCGGTTTATCACCGGCGAGACACCCATTGAGGATTTTGATAACTTTGTGGCGCAGATTGAGTCCATGAATATTGCCCGGGCTACAGAAATCCTCCAGGCGGCCTATGACCGCTATCTCCAGCGGTAATGCGCGCACAGAAATAACCAGCAAATTGGGCCGTCCCGGCGCCTTTGTGCCCGGGACGGCTTGATACAAATTTTTAGCGGAAAAGGAAGGCGAATATGGAAAGCAAAGGCTATGAGATTGAATATTCCCCTCTGCTGCCAGTGACGGACCCCAGGTCTGGTTATCGGGGATTTCAGCCGGGACAGACGGTCCTGAAGGCGGGCACAGTCCGGGACGAGGGCCGCATGCCCCTGCCGGTGGACATGATTCTGGACAGGGACGTGGCGGTAAAGATGCGCGACGGCATCACCATCTATGTGGATGTTTACCGCCCCGTGGATTCAGACGGCGTGCCGGTGCCGGCCATTCTCTCCTGGGGGCCGGCAGGGAAGTGCGGTATGAACAACATGCTCGACGGTATGGGTTCCCCGCCGCCGGACATGCCCGCGCACGCCGTGAGTTTCGACGACTGGACGGGCCGGAAACAGGAGATGGGCCGGAGCAATACCCACAATGCCCCGCCCCGGATGGGGATTCCCCGGGACGCCCTCTCGGGCTATCAGGGCTGGGAGTCCTTTGACCCCGCCCACTGGGTGCCCTACGGCTATGCCATTGTCAACGCCGACCCCCGGGGCTGCTATATGTCCGAGGGGGATGTGCGCTATTTCGGCAAGCTGGATGCAGAGGACATCTATGA
>CAZRNK010000040.1:8579-10681 GCA_964601435.1 uncultured Oscillospiraceae bacterium
AACGACTACTGGGCGGATAAATCCTGGAACTTTGAGGCCATTACCTGCCCGGCCTATGTAGTGGCCAGCTATTCCTCCCAGATGCACAGCCGGGGGACTTTTGACGGTTTCCGCAGGATTTCCTCCAAGGACAAGTGGCTCCGGGTCCACAACAAGCAGGAGTGGCGCGACCTCTATAATCCCGAGAGCATTGCCGATGTGCGGAAGTTCTTTGACCATTTTCTCAAGGGCATGGACAACGGCTGGGAGAAAACGCCCCGCGTCCGCCTGGCGATTTTAGACCCCGGCGGGGAGGACCAGGTGAATGTGCCGGAGGAGACCTGGCCCCTGGAGCGGCAAGAGCTGAAAAAGTTTTATCTGGATGCCTCCGACGGCAGCATGAAGGCGGAAAAGCCGGAGAAAGAGGCGTCTGTGTCCTATGACACGGACAAGGAGCTGGACTGCAAGGTGGGTTTTTCCATGGCCTTTGCAGAGGAGACGACCATTGTCGGCTACTGCAAGGTGAAGCTGTGGGTGGAGGCCGACGGCAGCGACGACATGGACATTTTTGTCAAGTTCAACAAGACGGACGCCGAGGGAAACATCCTCTACCAGGACTCCATCTGCTTCCTGTATACGGGGCCGGATGCCCATCTCCGGGTGTCCCTGCGGGAGCTGGACAAGACTGCGTCTACGGAAAATGAGCCTGTCCACACCTTCCAGACGGTGGAGAAGCTCTCGCCCGGGGAGATTGTGCCCATCGAGCTGGTCTGCTGGCCCACTGGCCTGAAATTCCATCCCGGCGAGCGGCTGGAGCTGTATGTAGCCGGGTACGATTATTTCCCCAACCGGGCCATGGACCGGCCCCCGGCGGCAGTGAACAACCACGGCCGGCATATTATCCATACCGGCGGGCAGTATGACGCCCACGTGCTTCTCCCGATAATCCCGGAGAAATAATAGCGCATGCGCAAGGCTTACGCCCCCTCCGAAAAAGCGGAGGGGGCGTAGTTTTCTTCTATCACGAAAGGTGCATTCTTCCCAGGGATGGTGTTGTCCCCGGCGGCGCGCCCCTGTGTCCAGGCGGCGATGCAGGTGTATAGGGCCAGCAGGAAGACGGCGCCCGCCGCCAGCAGCAGTGCAGCCCAGCGCCAGGCCTCCCGGCGGGGGGAAAGATTGGTTCGTTTTTTTCGCATCGGCGTACAGCTCCCTTCCTCTGTCCGGATGTATTGTTTTCTGGATGTATTGTATACTGTTACGTAACGTAAGTTGCAAGAATTTTTTTCAAGATGCCTGGGAAACCTCGTCCCACTTGCAGTTTATGCAGCAACCGTGTACAATATAAGCAAAATTTGTGCAATACAGTCAGGAGGAAAGCAGATGGAGAAAATGGTGTACCAGCCCAACGCGGGGCAGACCTATATCCCCTTTCAGGACAATATCCACGTGCCGGAGCTGCCCTACACGCCCCTGAAGCGGCCGGAGCCCGCCTTCCCGGCCCTGGTGCTTACGGCGGAATTTGCGGAGAAGGGCTATGTGATTACCTCGGAGGCCCAGCACGTGCTCCCGGGAGTTACGCCGGAGATGCTGGACTGGTGGTGGGCCAATATGGAAAAGGGCTACTATCTCTGGGCCCCCGGCTCCCATAAGCGCTTTAACTGGGTCCGTCCGCCCTGGCAGTATGGTTTCCTGGGGTCGGCCCACATGATTTCAGAAGTGATGGTCCCCGGGCGGCCGGTTTTCGGCGGTGCGGGGGTGGAAATCCAGCGGCAGGATTTGCGGGCTTTCCCCTTTACAGCGTGCTTGGAGCATGTGATTGTGGAGGGCATCTTCAACGGGAAAGGGGAGCATGTGGACTCCACCATCCATATGTGGCAGGCCTGCCCGGAGGGGTGCATTCACATTGCCGCCGGGGTGGAGAATACCCGGTGCAGCGCCCCGCCGGCCTTTGTGCTGGAGTCTTCGCCGGATTCCATCGCCACGCCGGAGGACCGGATGGCTCATGGGGAATATGAGGCTGCCCGATGGCCGGTGTTTCTGCCGGCGCTGTATGCGCTGTGGAAGGACCACCCGGACCCCACCCAGAGCGTCCGGTGCGATTTGCGCGTCCGGCGCTTGGCTGA
>CAZRNK010000041.1:0-10518 GCA_964601435.1 uncultured Oscillospiraceae bacterium
CGCTATGGACTTCTTCGTTAGGTGTTCAACTTGATTTTACAATCAACCATTTTAAATTAAATTCTTTTGTTTTGCTTACACATAGTGGGTGCGGAGATAATCCAGCCAGACCAGATATTCATCCGCTGTGAAATGAATTCCGTCGGTAGTGACCTCGGCCGGCAGGAAGCCGTCCTCTCCGGCAAGTGCTTCTACCAAATCAATATAATAACAACCCTCCTCATCCGCCAAATCATAAAGGTGCGCATTATAGGTGTTGACACGCTCCATGGTAAAGCTGCCGCCGGCGTCGTTTTTTGCGCGGCTCACCGGGGTGAGGGACATAATGTAGATGTCCGCCTCCGGCTGCACTGCGCGAATCGAGCCCAGCATGGTGCGGTAGGCCTCCTTGAAGTACTCGGCATCATAGCCGATTTCGTTGATGCCTAGGAGAATATAGATTTTGCCATAGGTCTGGCCCGCCATGGAGGCGATAAGGTCCCCGGCCCCAAAGACCGTCAGGCTGGTGGAGGCGTATACGTCGCAGGTGGTCAGGCCGCTGTAGAGCCGGAAGCCGTCCACCAGGGAGTTGCCCAGAAAGGCGGCGTCCGAGAAAAACTCGTCGTCTGCCGGCGTGGCCCGCTCCGGTACCTTGGGCCCGTCCATGTTCTCCGGGTCAAAGGATTCCACCGGCGCCGTTTCCGCGGCCGGAGGGAGGGTGATGGAGCCGCCAATCTCCGGAGCAACAGGGGTGACCTCCGGGCTGTCGGTTGACATAGGCTCCGGCGTCGCCGTCACGGACGGGGACACAGTCTCCTGGGGGATATCAGAGGGGGCCGGCGTCTCTGCTGCCTCTGATGGGCCGCAGGCCGACAGTATAAAAAAGGACGGAAGCAGCACTGCCGCACACAATGCGGCGGAAAGGGCCGCTTTCCCCCGAACAAGTGATAAACGCATGGTGATAGTCTCCTTCCCATCCGATACGTTCCCTATTATACTGACTGCTTGACCAATATGCAAGTGCAATTTTGCCGAAAAAGGTTGGAAAAGGACGCCGGCCTGGGTGTGATATGGACAAGATTGGCGCGCCTTTTCCGGCTGGGGCAGATGCTGCCGCGGGAAAAATTGGTCAGAGGGTTTGACCGGAGAGGGGTTTAATGATATAATAACCATTCTGAAACTTGTTGACACAAGACAGAAGAGAGCCAGAGAGGAGCACGCGGCATGTGGGTTGCAGAAAATTGGAAAGATTACGCGCTCCTGGACTGCTCCGACGGGGAGCGGCTGGAGCGCTGGGGGCGCTATGTGCTGGTGCGCCCGGACCCGCAGGCCATCTGGCACACCCCCCGGAGCGACAGCCGCTGGGCGGCCTTTGACGCCCGCTACCGGCGGAGCAGCCGGGGCGGCGGGCACTGGGAGAAGGGCGGCCTGCCGGAGCGCTGGCGCATCCGCTATGGGGATTTGCATTTCTTTGTCAAGCCCATGAATTTCAAGCACACCGGCATTTTCCCCGAGCAGGCGGCCAACTGGGACTATATCATGGGGCGCATCGCCGGGGCGGGGCGGCCCATCCAGGTGCTTAACCTCTTTGCCTACACTGGAGGCGCCACCGTGGCGGCGGCCAAGGCCGGGGCCAGCGTCTGCCATGTGGACGCGGCCAAGAGTATGGTGGCCTGGGCCAAGGAGAACGCCGCCGCCTCCGGGCTGGGGGACCACCCCATTCGTTATATAGTAGACGACTGCGCCAAATTTGTGGAGCGGGAAATCCGGCGGGGCCGCCGGTATGACGCCATCATCATGGACCCGCCCAGCTATGGCCGGGGCCCGGGGGGCGAGGTGTGGAAGCTGGAGGACAGTCTCTGGAATTTTGTCTCCCTCTGCGCCGGGGTGCTGAGCGAAAATCCCCTGTTTGTGTTAATCAACGCCTATACCACCGGCCTCTCCGCCGGGGCACTGACCTATATCGCCGAGAGTATTTTCACCAAAAAATTCGGCGGCCATGCTGTCAGCGGGGAATTGGGCCTCCGGGCGGAGGACAGCGGGCTGTGCCTGCCCTGCGGCGCCACCTGCCGCTGGGAGGGCCCGGGGGTATCATGAGAAAAGACGGGTAAGCCTATGGATATGATAAAAACAGAAAACATGCGGTTCCTTTACCCCGAGGGGTCGGCCCTGGTGCTGGACGGGGTGGATTTGGAAATCGAGGAGGGCTCCTTTGTAGCGGTGCTGGGGCACAACGGCTCCGGTAAGTCTACTCTGGCCAAGCATTTCAACGCCATTTTGCTCCCCACGGAGGGAAAGGTGTATGTCCGGGACATGGACACCGCCGACGAGGCAATTTTGATACAGCTCCGGCGTACGGTGGGCATGGTCTTTCAGAATCCGGACAACCAGATTGTGGCCAATGTGGTGGAGGACGACGTGGCCTTTGCCCCGGAGAACCTGGGCGTGCCGCCGGCGGAAATCCGGCAGCGGGTGGACGCCGCCCTGCGCCAGGTGGGGATGTATGAATTCCGGCTCCACGCCCCCCATCTCCTCTCGGGGGGACAGAAGCAGCGTATTGCCATCGCCGGGGTGCTGGCCATGGAGCCGGCATGTATTGTCCTGGATGAGCCCACCGCCATGCTGGACCCCAAGGGGCGGCGGGAGATTATCCGCACAATCCAGGGCCTCCGGGATGCGGGGATTACGGTAGTGCTCATTACCCACCACATGGAGGAGGCCATCGGGGCAGACCGGGTAATTGTGATGAACGACGGGCGCATCGCCCTGGACGGGACGCCCCAGGAAGTGTTCACCCAGGTGGAGGCCCTGCGGGCGCTGGGCCTGGGCGTGCCGGCGGCTACAGAGCTTATATATGCGCTCAACGCTGCGGGGATGCACTTGCCCCTGGACGCTCTGGACAACGAGAGCTGCGCCCAGTGCATTGCCGCGGCCCTGCAATAGGGGAGAAAGACCAGACGGAAGGAATTTGCCAGCCATGCCAACCATTCAGGCGGAGGCCCTGACCCATGTATACAGCCAGGGCACTCCTTTTGAAAAAGTCGCCATCGACCATATTGATTTGACCTTCCCGGCGGGAGAGCTGGTGGGGATTATCGGCCACACCGGCTCCGGGAAGTCCACCTTCATCCAGCATCTCAACGGCCTGCTCCGTCCCACCTCCGGCCGCATCCTCTACGATGGGGAGGACATTGCCCGGAGCAAGGCGGCCACCCGGGATGTGCGCTTTCAGGTGGGGCTGGTGTTCCAGTATCCGGAGTATCAGCTCTTTGAGGAGACGGTGTATAAGGACATCTCCTTCGGCCCGAAGAATATGGGACTCAGCGAGGCGGAAATCGATGCCGCAGTGCGCCGGGCAGCGGCGCTGGTGGGCGTGCCGGAGAGCCTGTTTGAGCAGTCCCCCCTGGAGCTCTCTGGGGGGCAAAAGCGCCGGGTGGCGATTGCCGGGGTCATGGCCATGAATCCGGGCGTCCTGGTGCTGGATGAGCCCACCGCCGGTCTGGACCCCGCGGGACGGGCGGAAATTCTGGCCAACATTCTCCACTACCGGGAGGCCACCGGGGCCACCATTTTGCTGGTGACCCACGACATGGATGAGATTGCCAGGCTGGCGGACCGGCTGGTGGTTTTCTCCGGAGGGCGTGTGGTCCTGGACGGGACGCCGGAGGTGGTGTTCGCCCAGACAGAGATGCTGACAGAGATGGGGCTGGCCGTCCCTGCGGCGGCGGACATCGCCCAGCGGCTGATTCGGCTGGGGGTACCCATCCGGCAGGGCATCTATACCATTGACCAGCTCCGGGACGCCATCCTGGCGGTGAAAGGGGGCGCCGGGCAATGCTGAAAGACATTACCCTGGGCCAGTATTTTCCCGGGGACACCATCGTCCACCGGCTGGACCCCCGCACCAAGCTGATTTTAACGCTGGTTTTTATTGTGGCGCTGTTTAACGCCACCAGCTATGTGTCCTATGCCCTGGTGCTGGTGGTGGAGCTGCTGTGCATGGCCGCCTCTCACATCCGGCCCAGGACGGCGCTGAAGGGGCTCAAACCTCTGATTATCCTCATCGCTTTTACGGCGATTTTGAACCTGTTTTACACCCCCGGGGAGCACCTGATTGTGGAATTTTGGATTTTCCACATCTATTGGGAGGGGGTCCGGAGCGCCTTCTTTATGATGCTGCGGATTGTGATGCTGGTGACGGGGACCTTCCTGCTCACCTACACCACCAGCCCCCTTGCCCTGACGGACGGGCTGGAGATGCTCCTGGGGCCGCTGAAGAAGATTCGCGTCCCCGTCCATGAGCTGGCGATGATGATGAGCATCGCCCTCCGGTTTATCCCCACCCTGATTGAGGAGACGGACAAAATTATGTCCGCCCAGAAGGCCAGGGGCGCGGACTTTGAGACAGGCAGCCTCCTCCAGCGGGCGAAGGCCCTGCTGCCGCTGCTGGTGCCGCTGTTTGTCAGCGCTTTCCGCCGGGCGGATGAGCTGGCCCTGGCGATGGAGTGCCGCTGCTACCACGGCGGAGAGGGGCGTACCCGGATGAAGCAGCTCGTCTTTGCCCGCCGGGATTTGTATGCCCTGGGGCTGGGCCTGGTGTTTTTGGCCGGGGTCATCACATTGCGTGTTTTTGGGCTGTGAAGGAGGCGGGACAGATGCGCAATATTGCCCTGCGTCTCGCCTATGACGGCAGTGCCTATCACGGCTGGCAGGTGCAGAAGCGGGACGTCACGGTGGCCGAAACCCTGGAGACGGCCCTGGGCCGGGTCTGCGGCCACACAGTCAAGGCAGTGGGCTGCGGCCGGACAGACGCAGGGGTCCACGCCCTGCGCTACTGTGCCAATTTCCGCACAGACTGCGCCATCCCGGTGGCGCGCATCCCCCTGGCAGTAAACCGCCTGCTGCCCGGGGATATCGCAGTCTCGGCCGCCTGCGAGGCGCCGGAGGACTTTAATGCCATTGGCTCCTGCCAGCAGAAGGAGTATATTTATCGAATCTGGAATGCGCGGATTCGGGACCCCTTTCTGGAGAAGCGGGCCTGTTTTTACCCCGCCCCGCTGGACGAGGCCGTGATGGCCGAAGCGGCCCGCTATTTTGAGGGCACCCATGACTTCGCTGCGGTGCGCAGCGTTGGCACCGAGACAAAGACCACTGTGCGCACTGTCCACTGGTGCCGGGTAACCCGCCAGGGGGAGGCCATTCAGGTGGCGGTGTGTGCCGACGGTTTCCTCTATAACATGGCCCGGGCCATCGTGGGCACCCTGGTCTACGCGGCCCACGGGAAAATTGC
This sequence comes from uncultured Oscillospiraceae bacterium, assembly GCA_964601435.1. Classification (GTDB taxonomy): domain Bacteria; phylum Bacillota; class Clostridia; order Oscillospirales; family Oscillospiraceae; genus CAZRNK01. Next base: position 5,270 of record CAZRNK010000041.1, read on the forward strand.
CCCGAAGGAAATTCCCCAGCTTCTGGCGCAGCGGGACCGGCGGCTTACCGGACCCACCATGCCGGCCCATGGGCTGTATTTGAACCGCCTGTGGTATCCGGGGGCGGTGGGAGAAATGATGCAGGCGGAGCGCTTTTCGACAAAATTTGCTGTCATTTAGCAAAAAGATGTGATATACTATCCGGCGAAGGACACGAAAATGGAAGAAAAAACGCCCAAAACCAAAAAAACGCACAGGACCCGCCTGGGCAGGATTCTCAGTGCTGTGGTGGTACTTCTGCTGGTGGCGGCGGTTGTGCTGGCTTTCCTCTTCCGGGAGGAGCTCAGCGGCGGCCTCTCCGGCCTCTTCAACAGGGAGGATGCGTATATCCAGGAGGGCGAGGCCTTTTCCTATGAGGCGGGCAGCGATGTGGTTTTTGCCCTGGCGGGGAACGGCCTGGCCGTGGCCTCCTCCACAGGCGCCCATCTCATGGATGGGGAAGGGCACACCATCCTGCGCCAGGTTTTTTCCATGGATACCCCGGCGGTAGCAGCCAGTGAACATCAAGCCGCCTTTTTTGATGTGGGCGGCACAGCGCTGCGGGTCATTGATATGGATGGAACGGCCACCAATCTGGACTGCGCCAGTGCCATTATCTCTGTGTCCATGAATGCCAGCGGCTGGATGGCCGTCTGCACCGAGGAGACAGGATATAAGGGCATGGTGACCGTCTATAACGCAAGCCTGGAGCCGGTGTATTACTGGTATGCTGGTTCGGGCTATGTGCTCAAGGCGGTGGTCAGCCCGGGCAATGACAGCCTGGCCGTCCTCTGCGCCTCAGAGGCGGGGGGCTCGGTGCACGTTTTCTCTCTGGACAGCGAGGCGGAGCGCGCTGCCTATACGGCGGAAGGGGAGCTTTTGGTGGACCTGGCCTACCTCAGCGGCGGCCGGCTCTGTGCTGTCTCGGAAAATCAGGCCATCTTTTTAAGCGGGGATGCCCAGGAGGTGGGCGCCTATGACTTCGGCGGCCTGTATCTGGCGGATTATAACCTGTCGGGTGAATTTTCTGTTTTTTATCTGGTCCGGTACCGCACCGGCAATGCGGGTACCCTTGTGACGATAGACGATACCGGCGCCGTTTTGGGCACCCGGGAGACGGAGCGGGACGTGTCCAGTATTTCCGTCCAGGGCAGCCGGCTTCTGGTCCTCTATGGGGATACCATGGCCCTCTATGACAGGAATTTAGGGGAGACAGGAACCTGGAGCGATACCCTGGGTGTCCGGGAAGCGCTCCTCCGCCCGGCGGGGGATGCACTGCTGCTCCACTCCTATACTGCGGAAACTTACAGCCTCGGCTGATAAAATGTGGATACCCCCAGCTGGCGGAGTACCGAAAGAGAGAGGTAAGGTATGAAACTGATTTTGGATTTGCTGCTTCTGGCCATTATCGTTCTGTGCGCCTGGACGGGCTATAAAAAAGGCCTGATTATGGGTATAGGCTCCATTCTGGCAATCATAATATCCATATATGGGGCCAATTTGGTGTCCAATACCTTTTCCCACGATGTCATCCCGGCCCTGGAGCCCTTCCTCAGCGGCTATATGGAGGGCCAGGTGAGCGAGACCCTCTATGAGAACCTGGGCTATGAGCCGGACGAAAATGGGGAATACCATGTGGTGCTCTCTGTGGCGGACCTGCTGGCAGAGAACCCGGAGGTGGAGCACACAGTTCGGGTGGAGAGCTTTGAGAAAGTGGGAATCTATCACACTTCGGCGGAAGTGATGGCCACGGAGGCGGAGGCGTATGAGGAGCTCAACGATGTGAGCTTTACGGAGGCAATCGTCCAGGTCCTCTGCGAACGTGCCACCTATGTCATCTGTTTCCTGCTGGCCTTTGTGCTGATTTTAATCTTGCTGACGGTACTGGGGAATGTGCTCAATCTGGGCTTCAAGCTGCCGGGCCTGGACATTGTCAACGACATTTTGGGGACAGTGTTTGGGGTGGCCACCGGGATTTTCCTCTGTGTGGTACTGGTTTGGGCAATCAAGTTTACGGGCAAACTTCTGCCGGAGGAGACAGTGCAGGAGACCTTCCTGGCCTCCTGGTTCCTGGATAAAGACTTTTTGATGCAGTACCTGGGCCTGTAAACGACGCGGCGGAGGAAAATGCCTATGAATATTCCCAATATGCTGTCCATCTTCCGGCTGTGCCTGGTGCCGGTGTTTGTGGTGCTGTATTTCTCCGGACTGGACCACGCGGCGCTGTGGGCGGCGCTGGTTTACGCCCTGGCAACCTTCACGGATTTCCTGGACGGCTATCTGGCCCGGCGTTTTAACCTGATTACCAATCTGGGCAAGGTACTCGACCCGCTGGGAGATAAAATGTTCACCTTTGCAGTCCTGGCGTGCATTACCATAGATGGGATTATCCCCGTGTGGGTACTGGTTGTTTTTGCAGTGAAGGAGGCCAGTATGGGCCTGGGCGGCCTGTTGATTCACCGCCGGGCAAAGGTGGAAATCCCACCTTCCAACTATCTGGGAAAGACGGCCACAGTGCTGTTCTTTGTTATCTGCGCAGGGCTGATTTTGTTCCCGGATATCCCCCATATTGTGGCGGTGGGCGCCATCAGCCTGTGCCTGGTGGTCTCCCTGGCAGCCTTTGTCAGTTATATCCTGCGTTTTTTTCAGATTATGCGGGAGCATAAGAATTCCTAAAGGCTCCTCTCGGGAGCCGTGACCTGATGCTGAAATGGAGTTTTAGACTATGCAACCTACACTTTGCGCACGCTGCAAGAAAAATGTAGCGGTCATCTTTATTACCAAAATTGAAAACGGCGTGACAAAAAATGAAGGCCTCTGCCTGAAGTGCGCCCGGGAACTGCATATTAAGCCGGTAGACGACATCATCTCCAAGATGGGCATTTCCGATGACGATTTGGATAACCTGACCAATGAGATGATGGAGGCCCTGGGCGGGGCAGAAGGGCTTATGGAGATTGAAAACAGCAGCGAAGATGCCGAGGAGGACGGGAAAACGGCCACCTTCCCCTTTTTAAACCGGCTGTTTGGCGGCAACGGGGGGAATAATGCCTCCCAGCAGCCCCACGCCGGGCCTACTCCCGGCGGTGAAGGCACCGCCGAGGGGCGGCCGGGCCGGGAGCCCAGCAAGGAGAATCCCCGGGGCAAGCGAAAGTTTCTGGAAAACTACTGCATCAACCTGACGGGCCGGGCCCGGGAGGGGAAGCTGGATGCCATGATTGGCCGGGAGGAAGAGCTGGAGCGGGTGATTCAGATTTTAAACCGCCGGCAGAAGAACAACCCCTGTCTGATTGGCGAACCGGGCGTGGGCAAAACTGCCATTGCCGAAGGGCTGGCCCAGCGGATTGCCTCCGGCCAGGTGCCCTATAAGCTCCAGGACAAGGAAATCTATCTCCTGGATTTGACGGCCCTTGTGGCTGGGACCCAGTTCCGTGGCCAGTTTGAGAGCCGGATGAAGGGCCTCATTGAAGAAATCCGCCGCCAGGGCAATATTATCCTGGTCATCGACGAGGTGCACAACCTGGTGGGAGCGGGGGACGCCGAGGGCAGCATGAATGCGGCCAACATCTTAAAGCCCGCCCTGTCCAGAGGGGAAATCCAGGTGGTGGGCGCCACCACATTTACAGAATACCGCAAGCACATCGAAAAGGACGCTGCCCTGGAGCGGCGCTTCCAGCCCGTTACGGTGGCGGAGCCCTCCATTGACGACAGCGTGGAGATTTTAAAGGGCATTGCCCACTACTATGAGGACTACCATGGCGTCTCCATTTCCCCGGAGATGTGCCGCCAGGCGGTGCTCTTGTCTGAGCGGTATATTACCGACCGCTATCTGCCTGACAAGGCCATTGACTTGATTGACGAGGCCTGCTCCGATGTCAATCTGAAAAATGCCTCCATGGCCCGCATGGCCGCCATTGATAAGGAGATGGCGGACCTGGATAAAGAGCGGGAGCTGCTGATGGCGGACACAGAGAACGAGCATTTTGAGCGTTTGGCAGAAATCCGCAGCGAGAGCCTGCGTCTGAGCGATGAGCGGACCGGCCTGGAAGCCCAGGGCCGCCCGGCGTTGACGACGGATAATCTGGCCCGAGTCATTGAGCTCTGGACGAAAATTCCCGCCGCCAATATCCGGGAGGATGAGTTTGACCGGCTGGCCGGATTGAACCAGCGGCTGAAAGCCCACATCATCGGCCAGGACGAAGCGGTGGACACCGTCTGCGCGGCCATTAAGCGCAACCGGGTTGGCCTCTCGGCCAAGCGCAAGCCGGTGAGCTTCATCTTTGCCGGCAGCACAGGCGTAGGTAAGACGGAGCTGGTGAAGCGTCTGGCCGAGGATTTGTTCAACTCCCCGGAGAGCTTAATCCGCCTGGATATGTCTGAGTTTATGGAGAAGCACGCTGTCTCCCGGATTATCGGCTCACCCCCGGGCTATGTGGGCTATGACGAGGCGGGGCAGCTTACGGAGAAGATTCGCCGGAAGCCCTACAGCGTCGTCCTTTTTGACGAGATTGAGAAGGCCCACCCGGACGTGCTCAATATCCTGCTGCAAATCCTGGATGACGGCCGGATTACGGATGCCCAGGGCCGGACGGTCAATTTTGAAAATACCATTGTGGTCATGACCACCAATGCCGGCAGCGACAAAAAGACCGGCAGCGTGGGTTTCGGCCAGAGCCTGAACGCCCAGGGCAAGGAGAAGGCCATCAAGGCCCTCCAGGATTTCCTGCGGCCGGAGTTTTTAAACCGGGTGGATGAAATCATCTGCTTCAACCGGCTGACCGAGGAGAACTTCCGGGGCATTGCCCGGCTGATGCTGGAGGAGCTGCGCGCTGTCATGGCGGAGAAGAACATCACCCTCACCTACGACGATGCGCTGGTGGATTTCCTCACCGAGAAGAGTTACTCCATTACCTATGGCGCCCGGAACCTCCGGCGGACTATCCAGAAGGAGCTGGAGGATCCCATCGCTACGGAGATTGTGGACAAATACAGGGGGAAGGTGAGCGCCATCTCCCTCAGCGCCAAGGACGGCGCAGTCACCATTCTGGCATTGTAAAAGAAAAGAGAATAAGCTTGCCCCTGTCTTTTGTTGGAGAAAGACAGGGGCGATCCTTTTCTTTCACCTACGAAAGAGAGGATTCAAAAGAACATTTTTCGCCTGCGGGCGGGACGGAGGGCGTTCCTTTTCTTGCCCCTGCAAGAAAAGGAACCAAAAGAACAGGCCAAAGGG
>CAZRNK010000042.1:0-10504 GCA_964601435.1 uncultured Oscillospiraceae bacterium
CCGCTTTTCACACTTTACTTAAAAGGTTTTAGCCTATTGGTACAGCTTCTCAAAAATTTTATTCCGCTGCTATCAGCTCTGCCAAAGCCGGCCCCGCGGCGGCGGCAAAGAGCCGGATGGCACACAGCGCCTCCTGGAGGGTATTGCCGGAGCTGCCCACCTCCAGAATCAGGGATCCGGTGGTGAGCTGCTGGTTATACCGCTCCTGCTTCAGGGCCACCGGACGGGCCAGCGTAGGATATTTTTCTGTCATGGCGGCCTGGAGGTAGAGGGCCAGTTTCAGATTTTCCCGCCATTGGGGGTGGTACAGGCCGTTTTCCCCGGTCCCCACCAGGAGCATCACCTGGGAGGCGCTCTCCCCATGGACCTCGGCGACAGTCTTGTAGATGACATCCCCGCTCCCCAGGGCATCCCGGTGCAAATCAATGACAATGGCGATGCTGGGATACTGCTCCAAGTAAGCCTCAATTGCCTCCCCCGAGCGGGTGTAAGAGCCGGTATAACTAGGATAATCATAAATCTCCCGGTCGTGAATCACCTCCAGGCCATAGCCCTCCAGGGCGGCAGCCAGCTCATCCCCCACCCGGATTACATTATAATTCTTATCCTCCGTCTGGCTGGTGTCACTGGCCACATAGGCATCCAGGGCGGTGGGGGTATAGGCCTCGCTGCCATGGGTATGGACAATCAGAATCTGCGGCTCCCCGGCAGTGAGACTCAGGTTCAGTCCCTCCGCCATCATGGCGTCTATGTCAATTTCATAGCTGGTGGCATTGTTGATGGTCAGCCCGCCGCTGATGGTCGTCTCCAAAATCTCCGGGGCATCCGGATCCAGCGTCACAGTGGGCAGCGGCGTCTCCTCCTCTTCAGGCGCAGCAGTGGGAACAGGCGTCCCGATAGGGGAAGGTGTGGGCTGGGCCGTCTCCTGGGCCGCCGGTGCGCCTGTCTCCTCCAGGACGGCAGTCTCCTCCGCCGCTTCTGCCTGGGTCCCCAGCTCAAAATTCAAACTGGCCAGGAGCAGTTCCCCGTCTGCCGTCTTCTCCCGCAGCCAGGCCGTCACGCTGTCGTCCGCCCCCGCCAAAATTGCCAGGCGAAGCGCCAATGCAATTAATAAAATTACCGCAGCACCCCGTTTCACCCCTTCAGCCCCTCCTTACACTTTTGTATCAATAATCTCTATGCACAGCGCCTTGTTTTTAGAACGAGCTTGTGATATATTGTATGGTGAAAAATTATTTGGAGGCATTTTTTCATGATATATACGTATCGGCCCCGAGGCGTTTGCTCCACTAAAATGGAAGTGGAGGTGGAGGACGGCATCGTCCAGCGGGTTTCCATAGAGGACGGCTGCAACGGGAACCTCCAGGGAATCTCCCGTCTGGTAGAGGGGATGGATGCCCGCACAGCCATTGGAAAGCTGCGGGGTATCTGCTGCGGGCGGAAGAAAACCTCTTGTCCTGACCAGCTCTCCATTGCCCTGGAGCGGTGCCTGAATGCAGCGGATGATAACTAAAAGTGATTTACATAATATTTTTTTATTGTCCACCAGCCGAAAAAAATTGATTCCTTTTTTGTGTTTTTTCGTCGAACCGATTTTTATCCGTCAAACATCACATACAAATATGGTGTTGATATTTTTTAATCCTGATTTTTAGCGCAATATACAGTATATTTATGTATTTTCTATCAATCCGACAAATCGGTTTTGTGCAAAATAACCATTGATTTCCCCGCGCCAAACATACTATAATGATAACGATGCGTTGAGTTGCGGACGTATCTTTTCCCAACCAAAAAGCATGTTTACACTGTATGGAATTGGAGCGTTGTATGAATCGTGGTATAAGAAAACCGATTGCCTCTTTTCTTGCCATCGGCTTGCTTGTCTCCCTTTTGTGCGGCAGCGCCCTTGCGGCGGAGCCCGTGGCCTACACGGACATCTCTGTGTATGTAGACGGCGTCTACACCTGCAGCGGGATGAAGGTGGATACCACCACCTATATCCCCATCCGTTCATTCTGCGAAGCGCTTTCGGAGGATGTGGAAGTCACTTGGGACAGCGAGACCAACACCGCTATCGTCACCATGAACGGCCTGACGGTGGAGGCGCAGACAGAGGCAAACTACATGAGTGCCAACGGTCGGTATTTCTACCTGCCCAACGGCGTAATGAATTTAGATGGCTCGATTGTGGTCCCCATCCGGGAAATTGCCAAGGCATTTCAGGTGGACGTAAACTGGAACGCGGATAACTGGACCATCGACATTGACACCAGCACCCTGGCCATTCTGGAGGGCGGCGACACCTACTACGACGAGACAGATTTATACTGGCTCTCCCGGGTGATTTATGCGGAGTCCGGCAACCAGTCTTTGGAAGGCATGCTGGGCGTGGGCAACACGGTGCTCAACCGTGTCGGCGCGGAGGACTTCAAGGATACCATTGAGGAAGTGATTTTCCAGCAGGGCCAGTTTGATGTGGCCGCCGCCGGCACGATTTATCACGAGCCAAGCGAGCTTGCCATTATCGCCGCAAAGCTCTGCCTGGAGGGCTACAACACCGTGGGCGACAGCCTGTTCTTCGTCAACCCGGAGATGAGCAGCACCACCTGGTTTGACATAAACCGGGAGTATGTCACCACTATCGGCGACCATATGTTCTATGCATAAAAACAGGAATGAATAAAGAATAAAAGGGCGCAAACAGCGCCCTTTTTTCTGTATATCCGTATTGCTATCTTTGGGAGTGTTCTTATGGAAACATTGCTGCAAAACGGCTTTGCCCAGCTGGGCCTCGCCCTGCCGCCGGAAGCGGCAGAACAATTTCAGTGCTATTACCGCTGCCTGGAGGCGGGCAGCGCCGTCATGAATCTCACCGCCATTACAGGCGAGGCGGAGGTGGCCCGGCTCCATTTTCTGGACTGCGCCGCCCTTCTGCTGGCCGCGGACTTCCACGGGAAGTCCGTCATCGACGTGGGGACCGGCGCAGGCTTTCCCGGCCTGCCCCTAAAAATTGCCGAGCCCTCCATCCGCCTCACGCTCCTGGACAGCCTGCAAAAGCGCGTCCGTTTTCTGGAGGACACCTGTACAGCCCTGGGCTTTACAGATGTCACCTGCCTCCACGCCCGGGCGGAGGAATCGGCCGCCGGGCCGATGCGGGAGCACTTTGACCTTGCCGTCTCCCGGGCGGTGGCCCGGCTGAATGTCCTGTGTGAGCTCTGCCTCCCCTTTGTCCGCCCCGGGGGCTGCTTCCTGGCCATGAAGGGCCCCGGCGCGGCGGAGGAACTGGAGGAGGCCCAAAATGCCATCACCCTGCTGGGGGGCTGCTATGCGGGTACCTTCTCCTACACAGTGCCCGGTACAGACGTACAGCACTGCGCCCTGATTATCCAAAAGGATACCCCCACGCCGGAGAAATACCCCCGCCGCTTCGCCAGAATCCAGAAGGCTCCTCTGTAGCACCCTGCGTCAGAACTGCTTCTTACGCATAATGGCCAGGCTGGCCCCATAGGAGGCCGCCAGCGCCGCGGCAATCAGCACAGCTGCGGCCAGCAGCAGCAGTGTCCCCGGCCCCAGGGCGCCCAAAGCTGCCAGCGCTGCACCGGCATTCAGGCTGGCGGCCTCGGAGATGCGCTCCCATACCAGGGATACAATTACCACCAGGCCTACCACGGCAAAGACCACAATGCGTCCCTTTTCCCCGCCGAAGCGCAGCTGAATTGGGAGCATAACAGCCACTACCACCAGCAATGCGGGGAGCGTGACGAGGGCACTTTGCAGCACCTGCCCCATACTGCCGCCCCGCACAGCCTGCCCCAGAAGCCCCAGCGCTGTAGCGGCCAGCCACATCCCGCCCCCCATCAGCAGGCAGAACACAAACTTCTCCCGGACATATCCCCGCCGGGTGATGGGCAGCGTAAACAGGAAAGCGCTGCCGTTGTCGAATTCGTCATAGCTGATGGAGCTCAAACTGAGTATGGCCCCAATCAGAGACATGTACCCAATACCAAAGGTGGGGTTTTCAGAAAACACCGTCAGCCACACCCCGATTACAGCGATGAGCAGGAGAAAGCTCCGCTGCGCCTTCATCAGCTTCCAGTCTTTAATCAGCAGCCCCTTCATACCTGCTCCCCCTTTGCCATCATCATGATTACTTCATCAATGCTGCCGTTTTCTACCACCAGGGCCGGGTAATTTTCCCGGTAAAACTGTTTCTGATTGGTGAGGGCGCACCAGCCATAGGACTCCTGCCGGCGGCGGAGGATATAGCGTTTATCCAGCGCCTGGAACTGCGTCGCATCGGCCTTTATCAACCCATAGTCACTCAGGAGCACGTCTGTGTCCTCGTGAAAAACAACCTTCCCCTGATGTATCATGTAGAGGTCGTCGCACAGCGACTCCAAATCCCCAGAGATATGGGAGCTAATCAGGATGGAGCGCCCCTCTTCCTGCTCCATAAAGGCCCGCAGCAGCTCCAGGAGCTCATCCCGGGCCAGGACATCCAGCCCCGCTGTCGGCTCATCCAGAATCAGGAGCCGCGCCCCGTGGGAGGCGGCTGTCAGCACCTTCAGCTTGGCCTGCATACCTGTTGAGAAATCCTTGAAGCGCTTCTCCAGGGGCAGGCCAAATGCTTTTGCCTGCGTTAGGAAGAAGTCCTTGTCAAAATTCCGGTACAGGGCGCCTAAAATAGGCACACAGTCGCCCACCGTCAGATAGCGGCTGAAGCCCGAATCGGAGAGCACCACCCCCAGGGCCTCTTTGTCCGCAGGGGTAATGCCGGCCAGCTCCTTGCCAAAAAGGGTGATGCGCCCACCGTCAATGGCGATGAGGCCCAATACAGCCTTAAACGTCGTGCTCTTCCCGGCGCCGTTTTCCCCGATGAGGCCCGTAATATACCCCGGCTTTACTTCCAGAGAACAGTCCAGGGCAAAGCCCGGATAGCGCTTTTGTACATGTTCCAGCTTCAGCATGGCTCTTATTCCTCCAGGATAATGGTAAACAAACTGGTAATTTCCTCGTCGCTGAGGCCATAGCGCCGGCCCTTCTGAATGGCCCGCTCCAGCTCGGCCTCCACTTCTTTTTTCTGCTCCTCCAGCATCAGCGCCGTATTGGCCGCCGTAACGAAGCTCCCTTTCCCGTGGACTGTGACGGCCAAGCCCTCCGCCTCCAGGGCGTCATAGGCCTTTTTTACCGTCAGGGCGCTGATTTTCAGCTCCCGGGACAGGGTACGCACCGAGGGCAGGGCGTCGCCTTCCTGCAGGGCTCCATCCCGGATGCGCGCCTTAATCTGCTCAATCAGCTGCTCATAGATTGGTACCATGCTGGCGTGGTTCACGATATATCCCATTGACCTTCCCTCATTTCTCCCTCAGTATAGAACAGCCGATAACTGTTGTCAAGTGTTATATACTGTTTATCCTATATTTTTTGTTCTGCAGAAAAGCCGGGGCGAAAGCTGCCACGAAAAAATCCCGGAGAATTGCTTTCCAATTCTCCGGGATTTTCCTTTTACAGTTGCACCGCAGTGGGCAGGAAGTGCCGCTGCTGCAGCGCGCTCCAGTTGAATTTACCGGGGGTTCTTAATCTGGGCATGGGCAGCGGCCAACCGGGCAATGGGCACCCGGAAGGGGGAGCAGGAGACATAGTCCAGTCCGGTCCGGTGGCAGAACTCCACGCTGGCGGGGTCGCCGCCATGCTCGCCGCAGATTCCCAAATGCAGATGGGGATTGGCCTCCCGGCCCATCTTGGCCGCCATGGCCACCAGCCGGCCCACGCCTATCTGGTCCAGATGCTCGAAGGGGTCGCTCTCGAAAATCTGCTTCTCGTAGTAGGCGGGGAGGAACTTGCCCGCATCGTCGCGGCTGAAGCCGTAGGTCATCTGGGTCAGGTCGTTGGTGCCGAAGGAGAAGAAGTCCGCCTCCTGGGCAATCTGGTCCGCAGTCAGGGCCGCCCGGGGGATTTCAATCATGGTGCCAATCTTATAGTCGAGCTCCATGCCGCTCTTGGCAATGACGGCGTCCGCCGTGGTCTTGACAATATTCTTTACATACTTGAATTCCTTCACATCGCAGGTCAGAGGAATCATAATCTCCGGCACGATGTTCAATCCGGTCTCCCGCTTCACGTTCAGGGCAGCCTCGATAATGGCCGTGGCCTGCATCTCTGCAATCTCCGGATAGGTGACCGGCAGGCGGCAGCCCCGGTGGCCCATCATGGGGTTGACCTCATGGAGGCTGCGCACTGTGGCCTTCAGGTGCTCAAAGGTGAGCCCCATGGTCTTGGCCAGTTCGGCGATATCCTCGTCCTCAGTGGGCAGGAACTCATGGAGCGGCGGATCCAGCAGCCGGATGGTAACCGGGCGGCCCTCCATGGCCTTGAAGATACCCTCAAAGTCGCCGCGCTGCATGGGCAGCAGCTTGTCCAGGGCGGCCTTGCGCTGCTCGGTGGTCTCGGAGACAATCATCTCCCGCACTGCGGGAATCCGGTCCTCGTCGAAGAACATATGCTCGGTGCGGGTCAGGCCGATGCCCTCTGCACCGAAGCCCAGGGCCGCCTTGGCATCCCGGGGCGTATCGGCGTTGGTGCGGATTTGCAGGGCGCGAATCTCATCCGCCCAGGCCATAACGGTGGCAAAGTCACCGCTCACTGTGGCGTCAACTGTGGGAATGGCGCCCACATAGACGTTGCCTGTGGAGCCGTCCAGGGACATGAATTCCCCTTCCCGGACGGTCTGGCCGTTGACGGTCAGGTATTTCTCCGCCTCGTTGATGCGCACTGCGCCGCAGCCGGCCACGCAGCAGGTGCCCATACCCCGGGCTACAACGGCGGCGTGGGAGGTCCGGCCGCCGGTGGCGGTCAGGATGCCCTGGGCGGCGGCCATGCCCTCGATATCCTCGGGGCTGGTCTCATTGCGGACCAGGAGGACGGGGCCGTTGGCAGCGGCGTTCTTGGCGTCCTCCGCAGTGAAGTAGATGGCGCCGCAGGCGGCTCCCGGGGAGGCGGCCAGGCCGTTGGCCACCGGTGTGGCAGCCTTCAGGGCGGCGGCGTCAAACTGGGGATGGAGGAGGCTGTCGAGCTGCTTGGGCTCAATCTTCAGCAGGGCCTCTTCCTTGGTGCACATGCCCTCGGCCACCAAATCCACTGCAATCTTCAGCGCTGCAAAGGCGGTGCGCTTGCCGTTGCGGGTCTGGAGCATATAGAGCTTGCCCCGCTCAATGGTGAACTCCATGTCTTGCATGTCTTTATAGTGCTTTTCCAGGCGCCCGGCAATCTCCACAAACTCATCGTAGACCTTGGGGTTGGTCTCCTTGAGCTGGTCGATGGTCTGGGGGGTGCGGATGCCGGCCACCACGTCCTCGCCCTGGGCGTTCATCAGGAACTCACCGTAGAGCTTCTTCTCGCCGGTGGCGGGGTTGCGGGTGAAGGCCACGCCGGTGCCGGAATCGTCGCCCATGTTGCCGAAGACCATGGACTGGACGTTCACCGCCGTACCCCAGGAGCTGGGAATGTCGTTCATCCGGCGGTAGACAATCGCCCGGTCGTTGTTCCAGGAGCGGAAGACGGCCTTCACTGCCTCCATGAGCTGTACCTTGGGGTCGGTGGGGAAATCGGTGCCCATGGCCTCCTTATAAAAGGCCTTGAACTGTCCCACCAGGAGCTTCAGGTCCTCTGCCTCCAGCTGGGAGTCCAGCTCCACGCCCTTCTTTTCCTTCTGGGCCGAGAGCAGCGCTTCAAATTTATCCTTCGGAAGCTCCATCACCACATCAGAGAACATCTGGATAAACCGGCGGTATGCGTCGTAGACAAAACGGGGGTTGCCCGTCAGCGCGGCCATGCCTTCGGCCACTTCATCATTGAGACCCAGGTTCAAAATGGTGTCCATCATGCCGGGCATGGAGGCCCGGGCGCCGGAGCGCACGGAAACCAGCAGCGGGTTTTTCGGGTCGCCAAACTTCTTGCCCGTAATTTCCTCCAGCTTGGCCAGGTACTGGGTGATTTCCTCCTGGATTTCCGGAGCAATGGTCTGCCCGTCCTCATAGTACCGGGTGCAGGCTTCTGTGGTGACAGTAAAGCCCTGGGGAACCGGCATGCCCAAATTGGTCATCTCTGCCAGGTTCGCCCCCTTGCCGCCCAGGAGCTCCCGCATATTGCCGTTGCCCTGGTCAAACAAATACACATATTTCTTTTGCATGTTTTACTTCTCCCTTTCCGAAGTATTTGTGGTAATGGTGCGATTTTTTCGCCAAAAGTATACCACAACCTCTGAAAAAAAACAATACAAAAGAGCGAAATGTTCCAAACGTTTGTATTATGCAAGAAGTGCTCCATTTTCTTATTCTGGATTTCGGGAAAATCCCAAAAATATGAAAGTTTTTTCGGGTAAAATCGCAAATTTTTTCAGGCTGCTGGGGGATTTCAGCAGAATTACTTGAATCTAACGGAATTTGATGCTATAATGACATAGATTAAACAAAGCGGCTACGGAGGGGATTGGCATTCCCCGATTCCTTTTCATCCCTCACTGGGGCGGTATCCTGCCCCCAGCGCGGTTGTGCTTTGCCGTCAGGGGGCCGCTCCTTTCATAAGCGGCGGGCAGTTGGCGCACAATAACCCTGAACCCTGATTTTATTTTATTTTTTGGCCGGCGCAGAACCGGCTGGGGAGGATTACAGATGAAGCGCTCAAAGATATCCCACAATGTCATTCGGCGCCTGCCCCGGTACCTGCGGAAGCTGGACGATTTAGCCTATAATGGCGTCGACCGGATTTCTTCCGGAGAACTGGGCAAGCAGATGGGGCTGACCCCGTCCCAAATCCGTCAGGATTTCAGCTGCTTCGGCGAGTTTGGCCAGCAGGGCTATGGTTATAATGTTGAGAGCCTGCGCCGGGAGATTTCCTCGATTCTGGGCATGGACCGGGGCTTCCGGGTCGCCCTTATCGGTGTGGGCAACCTGGGCCACGCCCTCATTGAAAACTTCGGTTTTGCCGGCCATGGCTTCCAGCTGGTGGCTGCCTTTGAGGTGCGGCCCGACCTGGTTGGGACAGAGCTGGCCGGTGTGCCCATTTATGATGGAACCCGTCTGGAGGAAACCCTGAAAAAACTCCAAATCGACATCGCCGTTCTGGCTGTGCCCAAGCGTTTGGCCCGCTCTATTGCGGAGTCCGCCGCTGCCGGCGGCGTCCGTGCCATCTGGAACTTCACCAATGTGGAGCTGGAGCTGGGCGATGACCACGTGCTGGTGGAGGACATCCACTTCTCCGACAGCCTTCTGACCCTGAGCTATTATCTGGCGGAGTCCATGGAGGAGCCCGCCAACTGACCTTTCTGGAGGAAAGCCCGTGAAGAGAAAGAAAGCCATTTCCCTGGCGCTGGTTTTTGCCCTGCTTCTGGGTGTCAGCGCCGCCTACGCCGCCGGCGCAGGCAGTGCGGAGGACCCACTGATCTCCCTGAGCTACGCCAGCGGGGAATATACCCAGTCTGTCCGCAGCGAGGCGGATGCCCTTTTTGAAGGTACGCTGGCCGGGGCCGCGGGGGGCACCACCGGCAGCTTTGAGACCGTATCCCTGGCCGCCGGCGGGCGCGTGGAGCTGGAGACCGGCGGCAGCATTATCCTGCTCTCCGGCAGCGCCACCATCACCATTTCCAGCGGCGCAGTGGTCAATGTAACCGTGGGCTATCCCGCCCAGACCGGGCGGGTGGTGCCGGGCCACCGGTACCTGGCTGCAGAAAATGCCGACGCCGTTGTCACGGTTTCAGAGGCCTCCCTGCTGGCCCTGGACGGCGGCGCCCGGGTGGGCAGCGGTCAGGAGACGCCCTATTTCACGGACGTACCGGCGTCCCACTGGGGCTATACGTATATTATGGCTATGGCACAGCAGGGCTATATCAGCGGCCGCGGGGACGGCACTTTTGACCCCGACGCCAACATGACCCGGGCGGATTTCGTCACCGTCCTGGGCCGCATGGCCGGTATCAGCACCGGCTCGTACACCGGCTCCGCCTTCTCGGATGTGGCCGTCTCGGAGTACTATGCCCCCTATGTCCAGTGGGCTGCACAAAATGGCATTGTCTCCGGCTATGATGATGGGCTCTTCTATCCCAACGCGGAAATCAGCCGGGAGGAAATGGCCGTCGTGATCGTCCGGTATGCCGCCTATGCAGGGCTTACACTGGCCTCGGCAGACGCCAGAGAGCCCTTCAGCGACCACGACAGCATCCAGGGCTGGGCCATAGACGCTGTGTATACTGCCAAAAACAGCGGCCTGCTGGCCGGACGTGGAAATAACGAATTTGCCCCCGGCGGAAACGCCACCCGGGCGGAGGTGTGCACCGTCCTCACCCGGCTGCTGGATTTACGCTGACACATTTGCTTATACGGAGACGTCCCGGCCTTTACGGGGCGTCTTTTTATGGAAAGAGGAGAATCATATGTCCGACACCATTGCCGCCATCGCCACGGGGAACACCCTCTCCGCCATTGGCATCCTGCGCCTGAGCGGGCCC
>CAZRNK010000043.1:0-10338 GCA_964601435.1 uncultured Oscillospiraceae bacterium
GTCCCATCTACCCGGAAGTGTTCATCTTGTTATTGCAATTTGCGAAAAAATTTTTTTGTTTCTTTTTTGAAAAATAAGAAAATGTCACCCCTGTGTGTGCTGCCAATCGGCCACGAAGCGCCTCGCCTCATCCAAAATCCGCTTTTTGGACTGGATGCGCACCCGGACACGGGGCTCTGTGCCCGCCTCCACCTTGATGCGGCCCTTGTACTCCGGCTTTTCATAGAGGGCTGTCACCGCCGCCAAGTCGAAGTCCACAAAGGTAAAACGCAAATCCCCCGCCTTCTGGGAGATGTCCCGGATGCCGGCTTTGGAGGCCTCTCCCCGGAGGAGGGCCACCTGAATCAGGGCGTTGACCCCGGAGGGCGGCTCCCCGAAGCGGTCGATAATCTCGTCGAGCAAATCGTCGGCGTCGGCCTCTGTACGGATGAGGGCGATACGCCGGTACAAGTCCATCCGCTGCTCCGCGCTGGGGACATACCGCTCCGGAATGTTGGCCGACACGGCCAAATCCGCAGCGCACTCTGTGCGGACAGGGGGCTTCTCCCCCCGCTCCTCCAGCACCGCTTCCTCCAGGAGCTTTAAGTACATGTCATAGCCCACGTCTATCATGTGGCCCGACTGCTCCGCCCCCAGGAGATTGCCCGCGCCGCGGATTTCCAAATCCCGCATGGCAATTTTAAAGCCGCTGCCGAACTCTGCAAACTCCCGGATGGCCTCCAGCCGCTTCTCCGCAATCTCCGTGAGCACCTTGTCCTTCCGGAAGGTGAGATAGGCGCTGGCCCGGCGGTTGGAGCGGCCCACCCGGCCCCGGAGCTGGTGGAGCTGGGCAAGCCCTAGCTTATCCGCGTCCTCGATAATCAGCGTGTTCACATTGGGGATATCGATGCCCGTCTCGATAATGGTGGTGCACACCAGCACCTGGGTTTCCCCGGCGGACATGCTCTCCATGACGGCGGAGAGGCTCTCCTCGTCCATCTGCCCGTGGGCCACAGCCACGGAAATGCCCTCCAGCATCTTCGCCAGGCGCATGGCGGTCCGCTCGATGTTCTCCACCCGGTTGTGGAGGTAGTACACCTGGCCTCCCCGCTGGACCTCCCGGCGGATGGCGTCGCAGACTGTGTCCCAGTCGTGCTCCATCACATAGGTCTGCACCGGCATCCGGTTCTGGGGCGGCTCCTCCAGGGTGGACATGTCCCGGATGCCCGAGAGGGCCATGTTCAGTGTCCGGGGAATGGGGGTGGCCGAGAGGGTCAGCACGTCAATCTGGCGGCTCATCTCCTTGATATGCTCCTTATGGGAGACGCCGAAGCGCTGCTCCTCGTCCACAATCAGCAGCCCCAAATCCTTGAACACCACGTCCTTTTGCAGCAGCCGGTGGGTTCCGATGACCAAATCCACGCTGCCGTCCTTCAAATCCTGCAGGGTCTGCTTCATCTGGGCGGCGGTGCGGAAGCGGCTCAAGACGGAGATATTCACCGGATAGCCGAAAAAGCGCTGCACCGCCGTCTGGTAGTGCTGCTGGGCCAGGACGGTGGTGGGCACCAGAATCGCGGCCTGCTTGCCGTCCAAAATGCACTTCATGGCCGCCCGGAGGGCCACCTCCGTCTTGCCATAGCCCACATCTCCGCACAGGAGGCGGTCCATGGGGTGGGGCTTTTCCATGTCCGCCTTAATCTCCTGGATGCACCGGAGCTGGT
Source organism: uncultured Oscillospiraceae bacterium (assembly GCA_964601435.1). Lineage (GTDB taxonomy): Bacteria > Bacillota > Clostridia > Oscillospirales > Oscillospiraceae > CAZRNK01. The sequence goes on from CAZRNK010000043.1 coordinate 1,701, forward strand.
CCTCCGTCTCGATATATTCAAAGCGCTCCTCAAACTCCGTCTGCCAGGGGCTGTCCGGGGAGAAGGCGTAACCGGGCAGCTTCTGCCGGCTGGCGTAGAGCTGAATCAGCTCTCCGGCCATCTCCTTTGCGGCGGCCTTGGCCCGGCTCTTCACTCGCTTCCAGTCGCTGCCCCCCATTTTGGACAGCCGCACCGGCTTATCCTCCCCGGCGCCGATGTACTTGCTCACCAAATCCAGCTGGGTGGCGGGGACATACAGGCTGTCGGTGCCGGCATAGCTAATCTTGATATAGTCCTTCTCCACCCCGTCCATGGGCATCTTGAAGATGCCGGAGAAGCGGCCGATGCCGTGGTACTCGTGGACCACCAGGTCCCCCACGGTCAAATCGGCATAGCTCTCCAACCGCTGGCGGTTGGAGAGAGCCCGGCGGCGCTTGTTTTTCCGGAAGCCCGCCCGGACAAACTGGGCGTCGGTGAGCACTGCCAGCCGGATGTCCGGGTACTCAAAGCCCGCCGTCAGATGGCCCACAGACACCACGCATTTCCCCGCCGGGGGGAGCTCCGATAGCGCCTCGTCCAGGGCGGCATGGATGTCCCGCTCCTGGAAATAGTGCAGCAGCACATCCGCCTTGCGCCTGTCGGAGGCAAAGACCACCACGGCGTAGCCCTGGCGGAGATACTGGGAGACGTCCCCTGCCGCCGTCTCCGCGCTGCCCCCATAGGAGGGGAGCTGGCGGCAGGTAAGGCTCACGATGCTCCTGGGCTCCAGAGGATAGCGGCCCACGGTGAAGGCGTCCGCCTCTACCACGGGAAACTCCCCTATCGCCGCCACCGTCTCCTCCCAGGAGCGGGCGAAGTCTGCAAGCTTTCCGGACAGCGTGCCCTGCTCTATCAGCAATGAGACGTCCATGTGCAGCTGCTCCAAGTACCCCTGGGCCCGCTGGAGGCATTTGCCCGGCTCGGAGAGGACAATCAGCGTCTCCGGGCTGACATACTCCAGGGCGGTGTATTTTTTCGGCTCAATCAGGGCTATATACCGGTCTGCCGCAGAGAGGGAGAGGCCCCCGGCCAGGCGCTGGGCTTCCTCCCTCAGGGTGGCGCGGAGCTTCTCGCTGTCATATTTGGTGCTCTTCCGGAGGGCGGCGGCCAGGGCCTCCAGCTTTGCTGCCAGGGCCGCCTCGCCTCCGGCTGCGGCGGCGGGGAGGATTTCCGCCGCGGGCAGGACCCGGCACACCTTGATTTTCTCCGTCCGGCGCTGGCTGTCCGCGTCAAAAAAGGAGATGTCGTCAATCTCATCCCCCCAGAAGTCCAGGCGGACGGGCTCGGCATAGGCGGGAGAGAAGAAATCCAGAATGCCCCCCCGGCGGCTGAACTGCCCCGGGCCCTCCACCTGCTGGGTGCGGACATAGCCGGCCTGCAGGAGCTTCTCCTCCACGGCCTCCGGGGCGATGGCGTCCGTATTCCGGATGGTAAAGGCGGCCTTCTCCAGCGTATCCGGGGCGGCGGTGCGCTGCATCAGGCCCGAGACAGTGGCTACACACACCTTCGCCGTCCCGGACGCCAGGGCGTCCAGGGCGGCAATGCGCCGCTGTTCATAGGTTCTGGAGGCCCCCTCCACGCTGTAGAAGATAAAGTCCCGGGCCTGGAGCAGGGGCACGTCCATGTCCAAAATGGCGCCGATGTCCTTGACCAGCGTATCCGCCGCGCTCTCGTCGGGACACACCACCAGCACAGGCCGGCCCACCGCCACATGGAGGGCGGCGGCCAGCTGGGCCCGGTGGATGGCCCCCAGCCCGGACACCAGCGCAGGCAGCGCTCCGGCCTCCACCATCTGGGGAAGGCCGGCGAGGCTGGGGTTTTTCAAGATTAGGGTCTCAAGGGTTTTCATAGTTCTCCTTACACGCATGTCCAGACGCCTTTTACCCCCGCGCCGGTCTGGCGCGGGGGGCAAAAGCGCTGATGAAAGAATTTGTACAAAGAATCTCAGGCTGTCGAAAATCTATCTGTCGATGGAAATTCAGCATACAGCGGGGGAGCTCGAGGGGGCAAGGCCCGCCTCGAATTCAATCAGCCGCCGTCAAAAAGCCCTAATTTCTCAGGGCTTTTTGAGCGAAGCGGCATTTTGTGCCCTTCAAAATGCCCGGCGGCAAAGTTTAATAACTGAATGTCTCGGAAAAGGTTCGGTACGGCACCGGGGGCCGGGGCTCCCGGGGAGCCGGGCTCTCCGCATTGTAAGCATAGTGGAAGGTGGTGGGGGCATCGGGGATGGGGAAGCCGAAGGGGCGCACATCCTCCCCCGCCGCGGCCCGGCGGTTGTAGCCGTCAATCATCTCCTGGGTGGTCCAGGCCGGGGCGCCGCCTGCATTTGCCACCGGGTCCTCATCAAAGGCGGCCCGCCACATGTCGCAGACATGGAGGTGCCAGATTTTCCAGACGCCGTCCACCTTCAGGAAGTCCACGGCGTACTTGCCCGTGTCCCAGGTGAAGCTGCAGCCCGTCTCGCTCTCGGGGTCGATGCGCATCATAATGGCCCCGGTGGACATCCACATGCCTTTGGCCGTCTGGCCGTCCTCTGCAATCTCCAGCACCGGGGTGGTAATCTGGTGGATTTCCAGCAGGCCCGGGTCCGTCTCCGGCTTGCCGTGGCAGAACTGCTCCTTCACCGCGTCGAAGAAGTCCAGGCACTTTTTCCCGTAAAAGACCCCCAGGGGGCCATATTCACTGTGGGCATCCGGGGCGTCCCAGGCAAAGAGTTCCCGGCCGATGCGGTCCATCTCCCCGCCGGTGTGCAGGTATTGATACCGGCCCATCAGGTTGGTGAGCTCCCGGAAATCTTCCTGGCGGCACAGCCGCGCCTCCAGGAGCGCCAGGCGCGCTTCCATTGCTGCGTCCATTTGCGTCCCCTCCCTCTTTCTTTTTTCAGATGGGGGTATTGTACTCCTTTTTCCCGCCGCATTCAAGGGAAAAGCCCCGGATTTTTTTCTTCTTGTACGGAAAAAAGAAACTTTTCCTGCATTGCGCGCTGTTTTTGGATACATTATTTAAATATATAGGGAAAAACACCTTGCAATTTAGACGGAAAATTGATATACTTTTTAGGTTAGAATCGCACTTTTTACGGTCGTGCGCCGGACGCGCTGCCGGACACTTTATTTTCCGTCTTTTTGCGCAACCAAAAAGGGGATGAAGAGAAAAACATGAATTCACTCAAGGACATCTGGGCCGGGATTCTGGAGATTTTGGGCAAGGAGCTGACCCCCACCGCCATCAATACCTGGTTTGCCGACTGTGAGCCGGTGGAGATTCTGGATACCAAGCTGGTCATCCACACCCCCACGGACTTCAAGCGCACCATTATCTCCCAGCGCTTTGCCGGCACCATCAAAAAGGCCCTCTCCGATTTGTTTTCCTGCGACTTTGATTTTCAAATTCTGGCCGGGGATGAGCTGGAGACCTATGAGCAGGAGAAAAAAGTAGAAGACGGCCTGCCTGAAATCGCGGGGTATACCTTCGACCGCTTCATTGTAGGCGCCTCCAACAAGTTTGCCCACGCCGCCGCCGTGGCCGTCTCAGAAAATCCTGGAACTGCCTACAACCCCCTGTTCATCTATGGCAACTCCGGCCTGGGGAAAACCCACCTGCTCCTGGCCATTGGCCAGGCGATTCACGAGAAAAACCCCAACGCCAAAATGGCCTATGTAAAGGGGGACGAATTCACCAACCAGATGGTCCGCTCCATCAAGGACAACACCCAGGAGGAATTCCGGCAGAAATACCGGAACGTGGATTTGTTCCTGGTGGACGACATCCAGTTTATTGCCGGCAAGCTGGCAGTCCAGGAGGAATTCTTCCACACCTTCAACACCCTCTACGAGGCGGGGCACCAGATTGTCATTACCTCCGACCGGCCGCCCCTGGAGATTAACAAGCTGGAGGACCGGCTCCGCACCCGCTTCGAGGGCGGGCTCATGGCGGACGTCCAGCCCCCGGATTTGGAGACGCGGATGGTCATCACCCGGAACAAGGCCGGCCAGCTGGGCATCTTCCTGCCGGACGACGTGGTGGAATACATCGCCGAAACCCTCACCACCAACATCCGCCAGATTGAAGGGGTGGTCAAGCGCCTCACCGCCTATAAGGAAATCCTGGACGACACCATCACCATCAACTCCGTCAAGCGGGCCATCAAGGACGTCATCCGCACCGGCGCCTATATCCCCACCCCGGACGTCATCATCGAGGAGACCGCCAGGTACTATAACCTCACCGCCGAGGATTTGCGGGGCCAGCGCCGGAGCAAAAACACCGCCATGGCCCGGCAGATTTCCATGTACCTCATCCGCAACCTGACCAACATCTCCCTGGTGGACATCGGCAAGGAATATGAGGGGCGCAACCACTCCACCGTCCTCTCCTCCATCCGGAAGGTGGAGGACCTCCTGAAAACGGACCCGGACATGGCCGGGACTGTCCGGGACATCACCTCCAATATCAACTCCAAAAACTGATAAATCAACGTTTCCACAAAATTTTCATCAATTTTGGAAAGCACTCTGTTGAAAACTGTTGAGAAAAAAAGAGCGGAAATTTGCTGTTGAAACCTTTTCCTCTTTTGCACATTTTTCTCCACAGTCAAAACCTTTGATTTTTCTCGATTTTTTTCAGTTTTCCACACTTTTTTCTTCTACTACTACTGCTACTACCTAATTATTCTATTCTGTCTTTCTGAAGAATAGAACCAAAAATTCTGGGAGGATTCACCTATGAAGTTTACCTGCGAGAAATATCTGCTCCAGGCCGCCATCACCACCGCATCCCGGGCAACGGCCAGCAAGAGCCCCATCCCCGCCCTGGAGGGCCTGCTCATCGAAGCGGACAGCCAAATCCGCATCACCGGCTATGACTTGAAAAAGGGCATCTACACTGCGTTCCCGGCGGACGTGGCCGAGAGCGGCGCCATCGTCCTGGGGGCCCGGCTCTTTGGGGAGATTGTCCGCAGCCTCCCGGGAGACATTGTCACCATCTCCTCCGACAGCGGGAATATGACCACCATCACCTGCCAGAATGCGGAGTTCTCCATCCTGGGCACCGACGCGGAGGATTACCCCGAGCTGCCCACTGTGGACTATCAGAGCGCCATCTCCATCCCCCAGGGGGTGCTGCGGAAAATGATTGGGGAGACCATCTTCGCCGTCAGCGACAACGAGAGCCGCCCCATCTACACCGGTTCCCTCTTTGAGATTGAAGGGGATACCCTCACCATGGTGGCCGTGGACGGCTACCGCCTGGCCCTTCGGCGGGAAAAGATTGCCGAGAGCGAAGTTGAAAAGACCAGCTTTATCGTACCGGCCACCGCCCTGTCGGATTTGGAGAAGATTTGCGCCGACAGCGAGGACAGCGTCCGGATTACCCTGGGGAGCAAGCACATCTCCTTTACCATTGACGGCACTGTCCTGATTTCCCGGCGGCTGGAAGGGGAATTTTTAAACTACCGGAAGTCCATCGCCGACAGCTTTGCCGTAAAGGTGAAGGCGAACCGGGCGGACTTGGCCCGGGTGGCGGACCGGGTCTCCCTTATCATCGACGACAAGGTGAAAAATCCCCTGCGCTGCACCTTCCGGGAGAACGAGATTTATTTTCTCTGCGTCACCCCCCTGGGGAAGGCGGAGGACATCTGCCCTGTAGAGGGGGATGGGAAAAACCTGGAGATTGGCTTTAACAACCGCTATCTTCTGGACGCGGTGAAGGCCGCCCCGGCGGAGGAGCTCCTCCTCTGCCTCAACAGCGGCTCCACCCCCTGCATCATCAAGCCCGGGGACGAGGGGGACAGCTTCCTGTACATGATTTTGCCTGTGCGCCTGCGCTCCGGGGATTGAGAGGCTTTCCACTATGGCAGACAGGGAAGAAATTCAGATTGAGACGGAATTTATCCGCCTGGACGCCCTCCTGAAATTTGCGGCCCTGGTGGGGACCGGCGGGGAGGCAAAGCAGCTGATTCAGGAGGGCTTTGTCTCCGTCAACGGCGCGGTCTGCACCCAGCGGGGGAAAAAACTCTACCCGGGAGACACCGTTACCCTGGGGGACGCCTCCCTCCTGGTGACGGGAAGCGGCAGCCATGCGGATTGACGCCGTCACGCTAAAGCAGTTTCGCAACTATGTCCGCGAAACTGCCCGCTTTGACCCCGGCGTCACCGTCATTACCGGGGAGAACGCCCAGGGCAAGACCAACCTCCTGGAGGCGGTATACCTCCTGACGGGGGGGAAGAGCTTCCGCACCCGCTTTGACAGGGAGCTTATCGCCTTTGACGCCGAAGAGGCGGAGATAGAGGCGGACTTCTTCGCCCAGGAGCGGCAGCAGAGGATGAAAATCACCCTCCGCCGCCTCGGGCGCAAGCAGATTTATCAAAACGGGGTAAAAAAGACAGCGTCAGAGCTCTCCGGCGTTCTGACGGCGGTGCTCTTTTGCCCGGACGACCTCCATGTGGTCCGCTCCGGCGCCGCGGCCCGGCGGCAGCTGATGGACGCCTGCATCGCCCAGCTCCGCCCCGGTTACCGGAAGCTCCTCTCGGACTTTACCAAGCTCTATGAGAATAAGACCCGGATTTTGAAGGAATGGCGGGAGAACAGCGCCCTGCTGGACACCCTGGATGTGTTTTCTGATGCCCTCTGCCGGCGGAGTGCGGAAATCATCCGCTACCGCGCCGCTTTCGCCCGGCTGCTGGGGGAGCGGGCGGCGCCCATCCATGCCGCCTTTTCCGGGGAGCGGGAGCACCTCTCCCTGCAGTATAAGACAGTCAGCACCGTAACCGACTGCACCGCGCCGCTGAGCGAAATCTATGCCCAGGTGGCCGCCCATCAGGCCGCCCACAGGGAGGCGGAGCTTGCGGCGGGGCAGTGCCTCACCGGGGCCCACAAGGACGACCTGGAAATTGAGATTAACGGCCGCAGCGCCGCCAAGTTTGCCAGCCAGGGCCAGACCCGCACCGCTGCCCTCTCCATCATGCTGGCGGAGCGAGAAATCCACCTGCTGGAGACGGGGGAGTATCCCATTTTGCTGCTGGACGATGTGCTCAGTGAGCTGGACGAGGCGCGGCAGTCTTTTGTGCTAAACCGCATCGGCGAGGGCCAGACCCTGATTACCTGCTGCGGGGATGAAAAGCAGCTCCTCTCCGCCGGCGGGAGGGTTTTGACGGTGCAGGACGGGCATATTTTGTAAAAGAGCGCCATTCGAGCATTCCCGACAGGGGAAAAATGGCAGAATATACAGGAGGAAGGACATGTATCTCCATGTAGGAAAAAATGTGGTGGTGCCCCACGGGGACATTGTGGCCATTTTTGATTTGGACAACAGCTCCCAGTCCATTCAGACCCGGGATTTCCTCTCCCGGGCGGAGAAGGCGGGAGAGGTTATCAATGTGGCGGAGGATTTGCCCAAGAGCTTCGTGCTCTGCGCGCCCCCGGAGGGGGGACAGCGGGTCTATCTCTCCCAGCTGATGAGCGCCACCCTTTTGAAGCGGGTGGAGAACTTTGTTTTTGAATAGATTGGCAGTAAGGATTTTTGAAAGAGCAATCGGAAGGATGAGAAGAGAATGTCCGACATTACGGAAAAGATAACCCAGGAATATGACGCCAGCCAAATCCAGGTCCTGGAGGGGCTGGAGGCAGTCCGCAAGCGCCCCGGTATGTATATCGGCTCCACCTCCGCTTCCGGGCTGCACCACCTGGTGTACGAGATTGTGGACAACGCCATCGACGAGGCCCTGGCGGGATACTGTGACGACATCTCCGTCACCATCGAGGAGGGGGACGTCATCTGCGTCACCGACAACGGCCGGGGCATCCCTGTGGACATCCAGGAGCAGACCGGCAAGCCGGCCCTGGAGGTGGTCTATACCGTCCTCCATGCCGGCGGAAAATTCGGCGGCGGCGGCTACAAGGTTTCCGGCGGCCTCCACGGCGTGGGCGCCAGCGTGGTCAACGCCCTCAGCGAATGGCTGGAGGTGCGGGTCCACAAAAACGGGCAAATCTATGAAATGCGCTTTTCCCGGGGCAACATCACCCAGGAGATGACGGTTGTGGGGGAGACGGACCACACGGGCACCTGCGTCCGTTTCAAGGCGGACCCGGAGATGTTCGAGGAGACGGTCTATGACTATGAGACCCTCCACACCCGGATGCGGGAACAGGCCTTCTTAAACGCCGGCGTGCGCATTACCATTTCCGACAAGCGCCCCGGCCAGGAAAAAGAGGAGACCATGTGCTACGCCGGGGGGATTCGGGAGTTCGTCTCCTATATCAACCGGAACAAGACGCCTCTTCACGGCGATGTCATCTACATGTCCGGGGAGGGGGAGGACTCCATGGCGGAGATTGCCCTCCAGTATAACGACAGCTATAACGAGATTATCGTCTCTTTTGCCAACAACGTCCACACCCCCGAGGGGGGCATGCACGAGGAGGGGCTCAAGCGGGCCCTCACCAATGTCTTAAACGCCTATGGGAAAAAGACCAACATCCTCAAGGGGGACGACAAGGTCTCCGGGGATGACTGCCGGGAGGGCCTCACCTGCGTTGTCTCCGTCAAGCTCACCGACGCCCAGTTCGAGGGCCAGACCAAGGCCAAGCTGGGCAACAGCGA
>CAZRNK010000044.1:0-10270 GCA_964601435.1 uncultured Oscillospiraceae bacterium
CGGAGGCGATCTGCCGCTCCAGATGCTTCCACATGCCGGTGAGCCGGGGCAGCAGATACTGATACTGGGCCAGCTCCACCTGGAGCTGGCCCTCCTTCGTCCGGGCCCGCTGGGCAAAAATATCCAGAATCAACCCGCTCCTGTCCAGCACCTTGACCCTCAGCTCCTCGCCCAGAACCCGCATCTGGGAGGGGGAGAGCTCGTTGTCAAAGACCGCCAGGGCGCAGTCATTGGCCTCAATCAGGGCCTTCAGCTCCCGCACTTTCCCCTCGCCCAGGAAGCTCCGGGGCTCCGGAGTCCCCCGGCTCTGGAGCAAATCGGCCACCACCTCGCCCCCGGCGGTCTCCACCAGGGCGGCCAGCTCCGCCATGCTCTCCTCCGTGGAACGCTCCTCGGGAACCATGCTGGCGGCAGAGAGCCCCGCCAGGACGGCCCGTTCTCTTTTATTCTCCAAATTTTCTATGGTACTCAATCCTTCTTCAGTGCTTCTATAATCTCGCCCAGATAGACGTAGTGGTAGTCCGCCTCCGGATACCATTTCTCCCGCTCTGCCTGTGGGATGGCCAGAGCATCCAGCCGCTGGACATACCGCTTCCGGCAGACGAGGACCGTCTCCGCCTCCAGGAAATAGGGGGCGCCCATGGCCCCTTCGGCCACATGGAAACCGCAGGCGCTGATTTTGTCAATCTCCCGGCCGCTTTTGGCGCCGCAGAGCCCCAGCTCCTTCCGGTACGCCTCCGGGAAAAAGGAGAGGGTAAAGGTATCATACTGCTCCATAAACTCCCGGGTGTACCGCTGGGGGCGGATATACACCGTGGCCATGGGCACGCCCCAGAGCACCCCCAGGGCGCCCCAGGAGGCGGTCATGGTATTGCAGGCCTCCGCCGTCCCGGCAGTAATCAGCATCCACTGGTCCCCAATGGCGGAAAATACATTAAAATCCAAATCTTTCGGTGTAATCTTCTGAAACATAGGAAAATCCTCCCTCCGGTTTTCTCCTGCGCTCTATTCTATGCAGAAATCAGAAGCTGTAATAGTAGGTATTGCTCCCGCTGGCGAAGGGGACCTGTCCCTGCCCGGCGCACCAGCAGCCGGTCAGCTCCGGCTCCACATAATAGTAGTGCCAGCCGTCCGCCTCATCTGTCTGGAGGAAATAAAAGGGACCGCCTTCCCCCTCCGCCATGCCCAGCATCACAATGGAACTGGGGCTGAAAGCGGCGGAAACACTGCCAATGGCATCCTCCACACCGCCCATATCGGGGGTGCTCTCAATGGCGAGACGGAGGGTTTCCCGCTTCTGCGCGTCCGTGGCGCCGGCATCCCAGGTAATCAAGCTGACACTTCTGGGCAGCCCCAGCTCCCGGACTCCCTGCCAATAGGCATCCACCCGGTCATTGTAGGTGCTCTCAGAAACCGTCTCCCCCATGAAGGTATAGCGCATTGTCCCGCCCTCGCTGCCGTAGGAAAACAGGGGCGACGCCTCCACCGCATCTCCGCCGGAGAAGACATATTTCGCATAGCCAATGGTGTACCACGACATCCCCGCCCGTGCGTAGTCATAGCCCAGGAAGAAATATTCCCCTGTGCCCATGTCCTGGTAGAGGCTCAGCTCATCCCACAGCCAGTCGCTCTCCACGGAGGAGGGCTCAATTGATACAAGCCTGCCATCCCGAAGGCCATAAATTCTGGTATACCGGTAGTTTCCGCTGCCCATGCCGGGGGGCGACTGAATAACCAGCTCCGGAACGCCGTCAAAATCCATATCCATAAAGAAGAGCTCGGCCCGGACCTCCGTGTCCATCGCGTCATAGCTTGCAAACACCGCTGACCACACATTCTCGGCGGCCAGCACCGCCTCCAGCAGCGCTTCATTTTCGCCGGGCGCCGGCTCCTCCCCACTGCCATCAATCAGCAGGCTCCAGCTCAACTCCCTGTGGTCCCGCCGGGGATAGCGGGCCACCTGGTCGGCAAACTCCTCATAGGTCATGCTGTCCGGGTCCCGGGTATCATAGGCATAGCTGTCGATGTGCTCCAGGCTATAGCCGTCGGTGGCAATGCGGTAGAAATCCGCGCTGCCCGAGAAGGCGCTGCTGGAGCCCTGGACGCAGAGGACGCCGTTCTGGCACAGATACAGCCGTACCCGATAGCCGAAGTCCCCTTCGCCGCCGAAGAGGTTTACAGCTCCTTCTCCATCAAAGCCAAAGGCGCCAATGATGACATAGTCCCCGCTCTCCTCTTTGGCCACAAGCAGCTCGGGCTGGTCATCAAAATTGATGTCATATTCTGCGGTATACAGGGTGTAGCCGTAGTTATAGAAATCATTGACTTCCGTTGCATTGATATATTGGTACTCGCCCTGCTCCCAGGCATTCAGGAATTCGTCCTGCCCGGCGGTGCAGGCAGCGAAATATTCCAGCATCACGGCCAGATAGCCATAGTCCTGCAACTTCTCTCCCCGGACCGCTTCCACTGCCCGGCGTACATTCAGGAGGGGGAAGGTGCCGGTTGTATTGGGCGAGCCGGTGTTGTTGGCCGTATAGCGCCCGCAGTTGGACACCAGCGCCTCCTTCACCTCCGGGCCGGTGAGGGTGGAATCCATCCCCCAGACCACCGCCGCGGCCCCCGCCACCATGGGCGCAGCCATGGAGGTACCGCCCATAGTGTCATAGCCCCCGGCCACCGTACTGTACACGCTGCTCCCCGGGGCTGCAATGCCCACTTGGCTGCCGCCGTTGGAGGAGACCGTCGTGGTGCACAAGCCGTTTTCATCGGGCCGCCCGCAGGAGGCCACAACCAGAATTCTGTCCAGCACCTCCTGGGCCTGAATCCCAAAGCTGGCGGTATAGTTGCCCGCTGTAATGGAGGCAAACAGGCCATTGTTTATGGCATCCACGCCAATGTTATCCTCTGCGCCGTTGCCCGCGCTCTGGACAATCAGGAAGTCAAAGCCCCGGGCAATCAGGGCAGCCACATACCTGGAGACATTGTCTGACTCTGCATCCAGCACCGAGGCGGCGTAGCTGTCGGAATTCGACGGCAGGCTGCCGCTCTTGCCCACAGAGAAGTTGACCACCTTGGCCCCATTTTCTACGCACTCCACCAGGCCCACCATAATGGAAGCTGTCGTGTCCCAGCCGCCTACCAGCTCCTGAATCCAGCTGGGCTGCCAATCATAGCACACCAGCTCCGCATTGGGGGCCACGCCGGATATGCCCTTCCCGTTGTCATGGGTGGCGCCTACAATCCCAGCCACATGGGTGCCGTGATCCTCGGTGTTCAGTGTGCCGGCGTTGAGCACCCGCATATCCACGTCCTCATGAACATCGTCAAAGCCGTTATCCACAACGCCGACAGTCACTGTATCCAGCTCATCGGCATAGTCCCATGCGCCGGGGGCGTCAATGAGCTCGGCCCACCAGTTGTTGCCGTCCGGGTTGGAGACATCCCACTCCTCCTTATGGAAAATCCCGCTGCCCCAGGGGTCGTCGGGAATGGCGTCCGCCTCATACTGCCCGGCCAGGTCATAGGCGGCAGTCTCCACCCCCGCCATGGCCTCCACCTGGGCGCACAGGGCCTCCAGGCCATCTAAATCCCGGGCAGACACCCGGATTTGGAGCTGGTCAATGGTGTCCATCCGGCCGGCAATCTCCCCGTCCACAGCCTCCACCACCGCCTGGCGCTGGGCCTCGCTGGCGCCTGTCTCAAAAAACACCAGCAGGATATTGTTGACATAGGTGATGCCCGTGGCCTCGTCCGTGTCGATATCGTCCGCCTCGAAATCATAGGCGGAATTTATCTCCTCTTCCCCCGCCGAAGCATAGGCGGCGGCGAAGCGGACAAAGATGGTGGCCCCCTCCGCCCGGGTCATGGTTGCGCCGGGATTGAAGTTGTCATTCTCGTCCCCTACAAAGATGCCGGCAAGGGCCATCTCCCGGACGCTCTCCCGCGCCCAGTCGGAAATGTCGCCGTCGTCCCGGAAGTCCGTGGACGTCCCGTTCTCCGGGAGGGAGACGCCCTCCGCATCCAGCGCGCGGGACAGGAAGGCAGCCGCCTGCTCCCGGTTCACCAAGTCGTCGGGGGCAAAGAGGCTGTCGCTGACGCCGTAGGTAATGCCCATGGCCACAGCCCAGGCCACATAGGGGGCATAGTAGCTGTCGGCGGAGACGTCCTCAAAGCCTGTCCAGCCGCCGCCGGAGGCGCTCACCCCCATGACCCGGCCCAGGACTGTGACAAACATGGCCCTCGTCATCCCTCCCTCGGGGTCAAAGGCCGTGTCCGAAACGCCGCTCATCAGCCCCTGCTCATAGGCGGCGAGCACATAGTCGAAATACCAGTCTCCCTCTGCTACGTCTGTAAAGGGTCCGTTTGCCGCCGCGGCAGCAGGTACAAGCCCAAAAACGAAAACCAGCGTCAAAAGCAGTGCCAATACCCGGTGTAATGCGCTTTTCATCGTATGCATCCTCCCACAATTGAAAAACTCTTGTCCGGCCCGCAGGCCGCTGGGGACTTCCCGCCGGCCCCGCCTGAGAAAACATGGGGAACGGCAAAAGCTCCGCGCCAGTTGACGCGGAGCTAAACCTTACCAGAGTGCTTTACAGACCGAACTTCTTGTTGAACTTCTCAACACGTCCGCTGGTATCGACGAGCTTCTGCTTGCCGGTATAGAAGGGGTGGCACTTGGAGCAGATTTCCACAGTGATGTCCTTCTTGGTGGAGCCGGTCTCAATCACTTCGCCGCAGGCGCACCGGATGGTGGTCTGCTGATAGTTGGGGTGGATTCCTTCTTTCATCTATGTTCACCTCTTTCTGGAAAGTCAAATCGCAGCAATGCGGCTTTTCGCCGTTTTTCACACAGATACAGCCTGGCTGTGTTCAGACTGTGAATTATTGTAGCATATTGTAACCAAATATGCAAGACCTTTTTTCATTTCTCCCACCGCCAAAATTCCCCCGCCCATATCAGGAAATTTTCGGCAAATTTCTGTATTTTTTATTATTCCATCGGGCAAAAATCCGGATTATTCGTCTGGCGCCCGGAGGGGAACTTCTTCTGTCAATCCTGCGCGGAGGTAGGCCACAAAGCCCTGGCGCACCTTTTTCCCAAAAATCTGCTCCAGCGCGTAGGCATAGGCGCGCACCTGGCCGGCATAGCCTGCCGTCCGCTCCGGGGCTGTCTCCGGCGTCACGAAATCCGTCTTATAATCAATGACCGTCAGGTCCTCCCCCTCCTGAATACAGCAGTCCACCACGCCCTGGAGGAGGATTTGCTCGCCCTCCGGGGCATTTTTATACCAGAGCTGCGCCGGGCACAAAAGGGAAAAGCGCAGCTCCCGCCGGACGCTGCCGGCTTCCAGAATCCGCCTTCCCAGCGGGGAGGCGAAAAAGCGTTCCACTGCCGTCAAATCCACCGCCTCCGCCTGCCGCGCATCCAGCCGCCCCGCGGCCTGAAGCCGCCGGCGCTCCCCTTCCAGGGCGGCGGCAGAACCCACTTTTGCCAAATCCACATACTGCATAAAAGCATGGGTGGCGGTGCCCCGCTCCGCCCCGGTCAGGGGCCGGGCCTGTCCGGCCAAATCCGGCAGGGCAAAGTCCCAGTCTCCGCCGGGGGCCAGGCTGGCGGCCTCCTCGCTGCGGGCGGCATCGTCAAAGCGGCCCTTCAGCTCCGTAGCTGTCAGTTTGGAGGGCACGTCCACGCCCCCTGCCCAGGGATAGGCGAAGGTGAGCCGTCTCTCCATTTCTCCATAGCGCGCTGCTGCATCGCCGTCCGGCTCCGCCGGGGCCTGCTGTTCCTCCGGGGCCGCTGCCGCTTCCGCCGCCGGCCCTTCCGGCGGGGCGAGGCGCAGCGCCAAATCCGGGCTGCCCAGCAGGGCGGCAGAAATCAGCCAGTCCGACATGGACGCGGCGCTGCGGAGCACTTGGGGGTCCATAGGCGCCGAGAGGCTCCCCCCCAGGCGCTGGAGCGTCTTGTCGGCGTCGGAAACGGTGCAGGTGATATACAGCCGCTCCTTGGCCCGGGTCATGGCCACATACAAGACTCGCATCTCCTCAGAGAGGGACTCGTTTAACAGCTTCGCGGCAATGGCCCGGCGGGCCAGGGTGGGATACTCCAGCCGACGGCGGGTGTCCACCACCTTGGGCCCCAGGCCCAGCTGGGGATGGATAAGCACTGCCTGGGCCTGGTCCCGGCGGTTAAAGCGCCGCCCCGTCCCCGCCAGGAAAACAACGGGGAACTCCAGCCCCTTGGACTTATGGATGCTCATGATGCGCACCGTATCGCCAGCCCCGGTGCCGCCCACCCGGGGTTCCTCCCCCCGCTCCTCCAGGCGGCGGAGCCAGGCCACGAACTGGAAGAGGCCCCGGTAGCCGTTCTCCTCGAACTGCCGGGCATAATCCAGCAGGGTCATCAGATTCTCCCGCCGGGCGGCGGCGTCGGACATGGCCGCCGCCAGGGCCATCACGTCCAACCGGTCATAGAGCTGCCAGAGGAGGGCGTCCACTGTAAAATCCGGGGCCAAAAGCCGCATTTCCCGGAGAAACTCCAGGAAGGCGCGGCACTTGGGCCGCGCTTCCCCCGCTTTTTCCAGGGCAGTAAAGAAGTCCGCATCCTTATCAAAGGCCCGGATGTCCGCCAGCGCATTGGCGTCAAAGCCAAAGAGGGGGCTGCGCAGGGCGCCAATCAGGGGGACATCCTGGTGGGGATTGTCAATCACCGCCAGGAGAGACACCATCATGTTCACCTCCAGGGAGGCGAAGAAGCCGCCACCCTGGTCGGAGAGGACGGGAATCCCCTCCGCCGCCAGCGCCCGGCGGTAGGCCGCCCCGGCGGTGCCCGGCGAGCGGAGCAAAATCACAATGTCCCCATAGCGCACCCGCCGGAGGGCCCCATCCTGAAAGACCTGGGCCCCGCTGTCCACCAGGGCGCGGATGCGCCCCGCCACGGCTGCGGCCTCAAAGGCGGTCTTGTCCGGCCGCTCCTCCCCTTCCTCCCCCTCGGGGAGGGAGAGGACCTCCAGCGTCACCGGCGTCTCCCCCTCCGGAGGATAGGACGCCCCGGGGCGGAGGCTGGCTGCCTCGTCATAGGTCAGCTCCCCCAGCTCCTCGGACATAATGTTGGAAAAGACATGGTTGGCGGCCCGGAGGACGCTGGCCCGGGAGCGGAAGTTCTCCCGGAGCAGCACCCGCCGGAGGACAGGCGGCTCCTCCGCGCAGGGGGCATCCACCTCTGCGGCCCGCAGATATTTCCACAGAAAGATGCCCGGGTCGGAGAGGCGAAAGCGGTAGATGCTCTGCTTTACGTCCCCCACCATGAATAGATTGCGTTCATTGCGGGAAACGCTGGTGAAAATCAGCTCCTGGACGGCGTTTACGTCCTGGTATTCGTCCACCATAATCTCCCGGAAGCGGCTGGAGACCGCTGCCGCCGCCGCTGTGGGCGCGCCCGTCTCTTTGTCGCACAGCAGCTCCACCGCCTTGTGCTCCAAATCTGAAAAGTCCAGGGCATTCAGCGCCTGCTTTTCCTGCGCATAGGCCGCGGCGAAGTCCACTGCCAAATCCAGCAGGGCCTCCATGGCGGGGCAAACCGCCTCCATCTGTGCCAGGAGGGCGGCGCTGGGCTCCGCGAACTGCTCCCCCAGGGCATCCATGGCCTTTTTGCAGGCGTTTTTCTGGCGCTTCACCCGCTCTGACAATGCCTCGTCGGGACTGCTGCGGAGGGCTCCCAGCCGCGGAAAGGCCAGGGGGAAGCACTTTCGCGCTGCGTCCCAGCCCTTTTCCAGGGCCCGGCACAAATCCCGGAGCGCAGCGGCCGTCTCCTCCAGCGGGCCGGCATAGGCCTTCGCCATGGTTTTCAGCGCCTCTCCGCCGGCATGGATTTCCTGGGCCAGCGCCTCCATCTGCCCGGCCCAGTACTGGGCCGTTTTCTCCGCCTGGCGGAGGAGATAGGCCCCCCAGGGGGTCTCCCCGGCGTCAGCCGACTGCTGGCGCAGGAGGGCCTTCTGCTCCTCCGCCCAGCGCTCCGGCCAGGGGTGGCTCTGCATGGAGGTGTAGAGCGTCTGGGTAATTTCCGCCAGGCGCTGGTCATCCCGGCCGGCCCCCACTGTGTCCACCAGGGCCCGGAAGGCGGTATCCTCCTGAATGTGCGTATACCGCGCCTCCAAAAGCGTCTCCATAGCCCGGCTCCGCAGCACCGCGGCCCGGTCCTCGTCCAGCACCCGGAAGTCCGGCGCCAGCGCCAGCAGGTGGCAGTGCTCCCGG
Organism: uncultured Oscillospiraceae bacterium; assembly: GCA_964601435.1. Taxonomy (GTDB): domain Bacteria; phylum Bacillota; class Clostridia; order Oscillospirales; family Oscillospiraceae; genus CAZRNK01. Next base: position 8,254 of record CAZRNK010000044.1, read on the forward strand.
AGCAAGGTGGTGCAGAAGCTGTGGATGGTGCCAATCTGGGCCCGGGTACACAAATCCATCTGCCGGCGGAGGTGGCGGTTTTCCGGGCTGGCAGCCCGGAGGCGGCCCAGCTCCTCCAGAATCCGGCTGCGCAGCTCTGCCGCCGCCGCCCGGGTATAGGTGATGATAAGGAACTGGTCGATGTCGCAGTTTTCCCCCGCATCGGTAATATAGGCCATAAGCCGCTTGGTCAGGACCTGGGTCTTTCCGCTGCCGGCGGCGGCAGAGACCAGGAGGGAACCCCCCCGGGTATAGACAGCGGCCTCCTGGGCCGGCGTCAATCGGATTTCAGCCATGCTCTTTCCCTCCCTCCAGGCGCGTCCAGACCTCCTGGGGCTTCAGGGGCTGAATGTAGCGCCGGGCGTCATGGGCCTCGTCAAACTGGCAGGCAGACGCAAACTCACACCACAGGCAGGCGTTCTCTGCGCTGCCCTTGAAATAGGGGTCTGTAGCGATGTCGCCCCGGTGCAGGCTCCTGGAGAGCTCCTCCATGGTCTCCTCGATGTGCCGGCTCAAAAGGGCCAGCCGCTCCGCACTCACCAGGGCGTCGCCCACCGCCCGGCCCTCCTTGTTGAACTTTACCGGGATGTAGGTGCCCGCGCCGCCATGCTCCATGGCCTCCAGCAGCGCCGCATCGTCCAGGATGAGGCCGCTGCGCCGCTTCTTTTTGGCCCGCTCCCGCTCCAGCTCTTCGTCGGTCAAATCCCGTCCGGCGCTGACGGTAAAGTCCCGGGCGGGGACATAGAGGACCCCGGCGGGAATAATCTTGCGCCCATAGCGCGCCGCCCCGCATTTCTCCAGGGCGAAGAGGTACAGCAACATCTGCAGCCCCAAGCCGTACCACACATCCGACAGGGAGAAGCGCTTTGTCCCCGTCTTATAGTCCATCACCCGGAGGTAGAGGCTGTCCCCGGAGACATAGCCGTCCACCCGGTCTACAACGCCGGTGATGTCTACAGCCGTCTCCCCTGCGCCGATGGATACCGGAGGCACATCCCCCCCGGCGGAGAAATTCAGCTCAAAATCCAGGGGAACAAAGTCCGAGCGCCGCAGTTCCTCCACCATGTCCAGCACCACTGCCCGGACGCTCTGCTCCAGCCGCCGGAAGAGATAGATGAAGCGGGGGCTGCGCTCGGCAAAGCCCTGGAGCTCCTCGTCAATGTACTGCTCGATAAAGCCGCTGGCCAGGGCCGCGGCCTCCTCGCTCTCCACGGCGTGGAAGCCCCCCCGCTGGGCAATGGCGGCGGCAGTGTGCTCCAGAATATAGTGCATAAAGCTGCCCAGCTCCGGGGCCTCAAACCCGGCGCTGACCCGGGCCTTGGCATGGAGGCCATAGCGGAGGAAATAGGCAAAGTGGCACTGGGCAAAGGCGTCCGCCCGGCTGGCGGTGAGGTGAATTTTCCGGCCATAGAGGCTGCGGACGCTGTCGGTGGTGAGCTGTCCCCGGGTCTGCTCCGCCGCGGCGGCCAGGCGCCGGATGCGCGCCTCCCCGCCCCTGCGGCGGAAAAATTCCCGGGCACAGGCATATACCGCTCCGCCCTCCTTTTCTGCCCGGGCGGCCAGCTCCAGGGCCGGCGCCGGGGCGGCGGTGCGGCAGGCATCTATGTCCGCATCCGCCACCGGGACCTGCAGCATCCGCGCCAGGCTGGTGATGACAAAGCTGGGCCGCTGCTCACTGCCGTCGGCCCCATAGGCCGCGTAGGAAATCAGGAGCCTTTCCCGGGGCAGGGTCAGGCAGTTGTAGATGACGTTCAGCTCCCGGTAGAGCTGCCGCGTCCGGTCGCCCAAATCCACCTCCAGCGCCAGCAGGGCCTCCCGCTCCTCGTCGGAGAACACCCCTTCCCCCTCCCCTACGGCGGGAAGGGCGTCGTCGCTGGCCCCCAGGACGATTAAGCAGCGGAGATTCCGGCGGCGCATCCTGTCGAAATCCCCGGCGGAAACCCTGTCCAGGGAGATGGGGATGGTGCCCACATCATAC
>CAZRNK010000045.1:0-10252 GCA_964601435.1 uncultured Oscillospiraceae bacterium
GGCTGCGCGGCCTCGTGCGAGTAAATTGTAATAAACTATAATATAGCATAAATTTTACCGGTGCGCAACAAAGGTTTTGCCAGTGTATGCCGCGCCCCGGCAGATTCAGCGGGCGCGCCCGCTTGCAGAAAGGATGGGTGAATACATGCGCAAGGAAGCTACCAGCCAGGCGCTGGAGTTTGACGATGCGGTACAGAAGCTGTTCATCCGCCACGATGGCGGAGAGGACACCCCCAAGGGGATTTTGAAGGCTGCGGACTATCCGGACTATGATGCCATTGCGGACAAGGAGGCCGCGGCATTGATGGTGAGCCTGGACATTTTCCGGGGGGTGCCGGAGGGGGGCGGCTTCGTTTTTGGGGCGGACAGGCTCCTGGCAAAGAGCGCCTTTGTGCGGATGCTGGCGGCGGCCTGCGGCCGGTATAAGAAGGAGATTTTTGCTATCGAGCGGATTGACGCGCCGATTTCAGTAAACGAAGCGAAGAATATGGTTGCCGGCAAGCTGGGCGGCGCCGACAGCCGGGATTTGGATGTTTTTTCCGGACCCGGGCCCCTGAACCGGGAGACGGCCTGCGCCCTTCTGGCTGCGGCGCTGCGCCTCTCCGACGGGAGCGGGGAGATGCCCTATCTCTTCTATGTGGGGGAAAACCGGAAACTCCAGCACCTCCGCCTGCCGGAGAACAGCTTTGTGGCCGGGCCCGATGGCATGCTGGTCACGCTGACAGTAGACGGGGTGTTCCAGCCGCTCACCGGCGGCTGGGACTATGATGGGGATTTGGCGCTGACCCTGACGCCCCGGTATGAGCTCTACCGTTTTACCGGGCCCATGGGCGCCAGCTTCATGCCAGGGGGCGGAGAGATTGGCCCCAATTGGTGGAATGACTGGAGCGAGCCCTACCGGGCTGCACTGTATATTCAGGACGGGGAGAAGTGCGCTGCCCGGAGCATCGACGCCGCCTATCACGAGGCGGACGGGCAGATTACCATCGTCTCCGACGGCACCCCGACAGACCGCTATGGGGCCAACGACTTCAACGGCATCCTTATCAACGGGGAAAAGCCCGGCTCCAAATATGAAATCCGCAATCTCAAGGTGCGCTTTACCGGCAACAGCCGGGATGATTTCCAGGGCATGGGCGCCGCGCTGCTGATGGTGGGCGACGAGACAGAGACGCTGGTGGAAAATGCGGACATCGTCAATTACGGTACAGTGCGCTCCTCCATGGTGGTGGGCGGCAGCGCCAAAGTGCTGGTGAAGCACAGCCGGTTCCAGACCCATGACGGCTGCTTCGAGAAGGAGTACAAGACCGGACTGGACAGCTACAGCGGCGATATGCGCCAGGCACCCCGGCAGGGGGGCTTTGAGGGCAACTGCCGCAGCACCAACCTCCTGGACAAAAGCATTGCCAGCTATTTTGACAGCCAGATTATGGCGGAGAAATGGGGCGTCCTCTCCACGGATATGAACGTGGGGGTGCGCTCCGTGGCAGTGAACTCCTTCATTGGGATTACCGGCGGGCTCAACAGCCGGGTAGACACCTCCTCGGAGCGCTCCGCCCGGGAGAGCCTGGCAGAACTGCCCTTCCAGGAAATCTACGGGTACCTGGAGCGGGATATGGGCGACTCCCCCTATGCTTCCTCCAGACATCCGGCGGGGTACGGGACCTACTCCATTGGCAACAGTATGGTGAAGTTTGCCGGGAGTACCGTCGTTTCCGTGGATTTCAGCGCTGTGTGCGCCAATGACGCCGCCTCCGTCCTCTATTGCGCCAGCACGCCGGAAAATCTGGAAGGGGAATATGGATTCCAGGGCCTGCCCGTTGAGGTAAAGCCCACGGTGGCCTACTGCCGCAAGACGGGGCTTCAAATCCACCGGGGAAACGGGAAGGGACTGGCGCGGATTCAGGACAAGACGCTGTTCCACTGCGGGGGGCCCTGCGTCGTGCTCAAGAGCTCCGGAGCGGGGAACTTTGAGGCGGACGACGCCACGCTGGTCTCCGAGATGGGAATTGTGCTCCAGATGATGGACGAGGACGATGTGGACGCCCCGAAATATATCCAGCCGGCGCCCCCCACCGAGGAGGACCGGGCGGCTGCCCGGGAGATGATTCGCAGCGGGGCCGTGGATGTGTTTTCTGTCCGGCCGGAGTGGGACTCCACCGCCCGGTTTGCCAACATGACAGTCAACGGCGATACCTATAATTCCTGCGGCTATACGGGCCGGATTACCCAGGCGGACATTGACGCGGCTGCCGTGGCGGAAAACCCCTTCCCGGGGCCCAGCCGGATGGGCGGCTCGAAATTCCACTGCGAGAATGCCCGGAACCTGGGTCTGACGCTGGAAAACTGCGTCTACAATGGGGCCATCTCCACCGCCCAGGCCTATCATTTTGACACGGAGACCGGGGAGTGGCTTACAGAAGTGCCGCGGGAGAAGTGGTACTGTATCTGCATTGTGAAAAATGAAATCAAGCCGGTGTATCAGGCGGGCATCATCCTGCGCCTGGAGAAGGGCTCCGTCTGGAATGTGCCCAGGACCTGCTATATTACCTCCCTCACTGTGGATGAGCGCTCCCGCATTGCCGGGCGGGTGTTTGTGGATGGGAAGCTGGTGGTTCCCCAGGCCGGCGTCACCTATACAGGGATGATTTGCGTAGAACCCGGAAAATAGAGAGAAAAGGAAAAGCGCCTTTCGGCGCTTTTCCTTCGACAAAGGGCTTTCAGGGCGGGGAAGCGGGGTTATTGGACGGCGACGCACCATTCGCCGTTTTCCAGGACTTTTTCCCAGCGCCCGTCGGGCAGCTGCCCCAGTACCTGGAGCGCGCCGGAGCCCACCATGAAGTCCACATGGAGGCCGGATTCGTTGTACCCGGCGGCGTCGGACTCTGCCGGCGTGGCGCCCCGGGCGAAGCCGCTGCCCAGAGCCAGGTGGCAGGAGGCGTTTTCGTCCAGAAGGGTGGTTAGAAAGACGGTTTCCTGATGGGAGACCGGGGAGCTGTGGGGCACCAGGGCGATTTCTCCCAGGCGGCAGGAGCCGGCGTCAAAATGGACAATTTCTCCCAGAAGCGCCTCCCCCTCTGCCGCGCCGAAGTCCGTCACCTGGCCCGAGGCAAAGGTAAGCCAGAAGTCCCGGATAAGGCCGCCGCCGTAATTCAGGGGGCGGGTGGCCCGGACGCGGCCATCTGCCTTGTACTTGTGGGGCGTTGTGAATACCTCGTAGGTGGGGAGGTTGGGGATGAATACGGGGCCGTCGCCCAGTTGCTTACCGCCCCCATCCCAGCGGGGAGACGCCGGCAGGCCCACTGTCAAATCTGTCCCCGGGCCCAGAAGGCGCAGGGCGGTATAGCCCCGGCGCTCCATCCACTGGCGGCGGGATGCGGTTTTTTGGAAGTTGTCGTCCCAGAAGCCCTCCGGGTCTGCCTGGTCGGCGGCGCAGCAGGCGAGGACCTGCCGCCACAGCTTTTCCAAGGCGGCCTCCGGCGCAGCCTCCGGAAATACGGCGGCGGCCCAGGCGGGGGTTGGGACGCAGGCAATGCTGGTCTGGGCCGCCCCCTCGCCCCGCCAGGGGGTGCGGATGGCGCGCTCAAAGGCTGTCTTTTCCCGGAGGCGTCCGGGGTCCACGCCCTGAAAGGCCGCGGTGTCCGGGGAGTCCAGGCGCAGATAGGCGCCGCCGGTTCCGATGAGCCAGTCCGTCATGGCTTTGTCCCCGGCCCCTGCTGACAGGTTGCAGTGGGGCGCGTCCATACGGGTGCGCTCCAGCCGGTTGCTGACCCAGCGCACCCGGACGTCTGAGGCGCCCTGGGAGAGGGCCTCCTCTGCCAGCAGGCAGACGAAATTCTCCGCCTCCAGGGCGGCCTCGATAAAGAGCAGCTGCCCCGGCTGCAAGTTGACGGCCCGGTCCACCAGGAGCCGGGCATAGCGGCGAATGCTTTGCTCCACGCGTCTCCACTCCTTTTTCTCAATTTATAAACAGCTTACTACAAGAACAGGGAAAAGTAAACTGATTTTCTAATTTTCTATATTTTTGTTGTTTTCAGGAGGTGCATGCTATGGAAAAAATCCAGTTGGAGGATTTTCTTGATTTTGTGGCCGTATCCGCCCCCAGTGCGCCGCGGTCAGGCGGCGCTTTTGCATGGCTGGAACACCGGCTGGACAGGGAGGAGAATACCTATCGCCACACGCTGGCCGTCCGGCGCGGGGAGAGCGTAGCCGTGGTGCCGGACGCGCTGCCCGCAGAGCCCTTTTGGCTCGGCAGCGAAAGTTTCCTGTATGCCGCGGCGGCCCCCGGGCGGGGCAGCGTCTTTCGCCGCTATGACGTGGACAGGCGCAGCAGTGAGGCGGCCTTTTTCCTGCCGGTGCCGGGGCGGATTGTGGCCGCGCTGCCCGATGGACGGTATCTGGTCGCTGCCACGGTAAATATCCTGGAGCAGCGGCGCATCCAGGGGAAATGCGGCCCGGCGCTGGAGGCGGAATGGGCCGCCATTGACGAGGAAAAGGACATGTGCTGGGTGCTGGATGAGTTTCCCTTCTGGCAGAATGGCCAGGGGCTTACCAACAAGCTGCGCACAGCGCTGTATCTGTATACCCCGGGCGGAGAAATGAGGCGCATCACAGAGGAGCTTTTTGATACGGAAAATGCAGTCTATGTGCCCGAGACGGAGGAAATCTGTTTTCATGGCGCCGCCTTTGCCCGCCAGAAGGAATATCTGACCGGCATTTACGCCTACAGCCTGAAGAGCGGGCAGACCCGCTGCCTGTTGGAGCCGGGGCGGTGGGAGATTGGATTCTTTGCCGCGGCGGGCGGGCGCCTGGCCTTCACTGCCTGCCGCCAGGACGAGGGCAAGACCCTGGCCCAGATGCACGATTTATATGTGATGCATCTGCCGGAGGGGGAGATGCGCCTGCTCCACAGCGGGGAGATTTCCTTCGGGGACGCCGTGGCCACAGACGTGAGCTACGGCGGGGGGCGCGCCTTTGCGGCCACAGAGACAGGGGTGTATTTCCTCGCCTGTGTGGAGGAGCACACCCGGCTGATGCACTGCTCCTGGACGGGAGAGCTGGAGACACGCCTTGCCATCCGGGGCAGTATCAACGCCTTTGCCCTCAGTGGGGAGGAGATTGTATTTACCGCCCTGAAAGACATGGCCCTGCCCGAAGTCTACCGCCTCGGGCCGGCGGGGGAGATTGTGCCTGTAACGGCCCACAACGGGGCCTACTGTGCCGCCCACGCCATTGCAGACCCGGTACCGGTGCGCTTTTGCAACGGGGAGGGGGTTGAAATCCATGGCCTGGTGCTGGTCCCCCCGGACTATGACGGCACCGGGCGCTGGCCGGCTATCCTGGACATCCACGGCGGCCCCCGGGCGGCCTATGGGGAGGTCTATTACCACGAGATGCAGTATTGGGCCAGCCACGGCTACTTCGTCCTCTTTTGCAATCCCACGGGGAGCCTGGGGCGCGGGCAGGCATTCGGCGACGTCTGCGGAAGGACCGGCCAGGTGGACTTTGACGACCTGATGCAGTTTGTAGACGAGGTACTTGCGCGCTATCCAGCCATTGACGCGGACCGGCTGGGCGTGACCGGCGGGAGCTATGGCGGGTTCATGACCAACTGGATTATCGGCCATACAAAGCGCTTTGCCGCGGCGGTCTCCCAGCGCTCCACTGCCAACAACATCTCCAACGAGGCAACCACGGGCAACGGCCCCCTGTTCACCAGGAGCTGCCTGAAGGCCGGGGAGACCCGGAGCGATGCGCTGCTCTGGGAGCAGTCCCCCCTCAAGTATGCCGATAACGCCGTGACCCCCACGCTGTTTATCCACGGCCTGGAGGACTACTGCTGCTATCATGTGGAGGCGCTGCAGATGTATACGGCCCTCCAGCGCCTGGGCGTGGACACCCGGGTATGCCTGTTCCGCCACGAAAACCACAGCCTGTCCCGCAGCGGGCGGCCCCGGTCCCGGGTGCGGCGGCTCCAGGAGATTACCGGTTGGATGGACAAGTATGTACAACCTGGCAGGAGGTAAAACATGAAGACTTTGATTCGAAATGTACATGTATTCGACGGCTTCCACGCCGCGCTGCAAAAGGACGTGAATATTGCGCTGGAAGACGGCCTGGTGACAGAAATCTTCTCCGGCGCGGCGCCGGAGGAGGGCTTCGACCAGGTGGTTGACGGCGGCGGCGCCACTGCCATGCCCGGTATGGCGGACGCCCATACCCATCTGGGGCTGTGCGCCTCCGGCGCGGAGCTGGCGCAGATGCGCCCCGACGAGATTGCCATCCGCTCCACGGTATATGCCCGGGAGATGCTCCTCCGGGGCTTTACCACAGTGCGGGACGCGGGGGGTATGGTCCTGGGGCTGAAGAACAACATTGACGCGGGCTATGTTCCAGGCCCTCGCATCTTCCCCTCCCACGCCTGTATTTCCCAGACCTGCGGCCACGCCGACGCCCGGGAGAGCCGGGCGGACGTCCGCCTCCCCGACGGCAGTTTTACCAATCCCGCCATGCGCAATGGGGGCATGGCCATTGCCGACGGGGTTAGCGAGGTGATGCGCGTGGTGCGCGAGCAGCTGTTTTTGGGTGCATCCCAGATTAAGGTGATGGCGGGGGGCGGCCTCTCCTCCAAGTTTGACCACCTCTATACGGCCCAATATACATATGAGGAGCTCAAGGCCGCTGTAGACTGCGCCGCTGACTATGGCACCTATGTCATGGCCCATATTTACACCCCCCAGTGCATGCAGCGGGCGGCAAAGGCGGGGGTCAGGAGCTTTGAGCATGCCACCCTCATGGACGAGGAGACGGCGAAAATCATTGCCGACAGCGGGATTTGGGTGTGCCCCGGGCCCCAGTTCGCCGGACATGAGCCCCATAAGGGGATGCCGCCGCCGAAAATCAGCGGCCATGAGGTGCCGCCCCAGGTCATCGAGGCGGGTGAGGCGCGCGCTACGGAGCTGATTTACAAATATGACATCCCCATTGTCTTTGGGACGGACGCCTCCAATCCGCTGGCGTATGTGGATTTCCGGCAGCGGGATGACATCCGGGCATTTCAGCGGCGTTTTGGGGATTTGAAAACCCTGCGCAGCCTCACGGGAAATGTGGGGGCCCTCAGCCGCCTGTGCACCTATCAGAACCCCTATCCCATGGGGAAGCTGGGTGTGCTGGAGGCGGGAGCCTATGGGGACATCCTGCTGGTTGACGGCAACCCGGTGGAGAATGTGGCCATCCTGGCAGAACCGGAAAAGCTGCTCCTTGTCATGAAAGACGGCGTAATCTATGAGAATATTTTGAAAAACGCCTGATGCCCTTGCATTTTTCCGCCGCCGGCGGTATGCTGGACGTACAGGCCAGCCCCGCCGCCCGGATGGGCGCGGGGGAACGGAGGGACTTTCTATGGCTGCTCTGGAAAAAAAGACAGCGGCAAAGATTCCGGGGGCGGATACGGGCATCTATACCCGCAACAGCGTCTGCGATGTGTGCGCGCCGGGGCCCCACTGCGGCGTTACCTGCTATGTAAAGGACGGCGTGCTGCTGAAGGTGGAGGGTACCGATGCCCACCCCACTAACCGGGGGCTCCTGTGTCCCCGGGGCCAGGCCATGCGGCAGTATGTCTACCGCCAGGACCGGGTGCGCACGCCGCTGCGCCGGGTGGGCGCGCGGGGGGAGGGGCGCTTTGTGCCCATCTCCTGGGAGGAGGCGTTGACAGAGGTTGCGGACCGCCTGGGCGATGTCCGGGCGAAGTATGGCGCCTCCTCCGTGGCCTTTTATTCGGGGTATAACAAGTGGTACCGGCCATTTTTGCAGCGGCTGGCTTATTCCTTCGGCTCGGTGAACTATGGCACAGAGTCCTCCTCCTGCTTTATGGCCTCCAGCATGTCCTGGCTCCTGGCCACCGGATATGACGTGGCCATGCCGGACATCGGCCGGGCCGGCATCTTTCTGGGATGGTGCTATAACGCCTATTACTCCCAGTACCTGATGGCCGGCGGCGTGGAGCGGGCCCGGGCGCGGGGGATGAAAGTGATTATTGTGGATCCCCGCATCACGCCGGCGGTGGAGAAGCAGTGCGATTTGCACCTCCAAATCCGGCCCGGCACCGACTGCGCCCTGGCGTTGTGCCTAGGCCGGGAGCTGATTTGCCAGGACTGGATTGACAAGGCATATATTGCCGAGCATGTATACGGCTTTGAAGCGTACCGGGACTATGTCATGGACTTTACGCCGGAGCGGACGGAGGCCATCACGGGCGTGAGCGCGGAGAAAATCCGCCTGGCCGCCCGGATGATTCATGAGAACATGCCCCTGGCCATCAATCAGAGCGGGGCCGCCATGGTCCACAGCAAGAACGGCCTCCAGACCCACCGGGCCGTTATGGCCCTCTGCGCCCTGATGGGCACTTTTGACCGGCCCGGCGGCATGCTGCCCCAGCCCATGACCTATGCCCACTCTATGGGGGGATTTGACACCCTGGACCACGCCTTTGCCTTTGCCGCCTACCCCAAGGACGGCCCTGTGCCGGTGGGCGGCGGGAAGTATCCCCTGTGGCTGGCACTCACCGGGGAAATGCAGGCCAACGATTTGGCCCGGCAAATCCACACCGGGGAGCCCTATCCCGTCCGGGCGGTGTATGCCCACGGGATGAACTACCGGATGTTCAACGGCGACACGGCCCTCCGGCAGGCCCTGCTGGAGCTGGACTTCTTTGTGGATATAGATTTGTTCCTGACGGACACGGCCAAGCTGGCGGACATTGTACTGCCGGCCTGTTCCTCCCTGGAGCGGGGAGAATTTAAAGTGTTTAACGGCGGCTATGTCCAATATACGGAGCCGGTCATCGCCCCGCTGGGGGAGTCGCGGTCAGACACAGAAATTCTCTTTGCCCTGGCGGAGAAGCTGGATGTGCCGGACAGTCTGCTCCGGGCGGGGTATGACGCCTGTCTCCGGGATATTCTGCGCTGTACGGGAATCGATTTGGAGAAGCTCAAGGCCGCCCCACAGCTCCCCCAGAAGGCGGAGGGGGTGGAGATTGTCCCGGTGGGGTGCCATGATTTTAAGACCCCCACGGGGAAATTTGAGCTTGTATCTACCGTGATTGCGCAGTTCCCGGGGCTGGATGCCCTGCCCACCTACCGGGAAGCCATGAGCGACGATGATGCCCATGACTACCCCTTCCGGCTGGTGGCAGGGGCGCGGCTGCCCTTTGCCCTCCATTCCCGGCTCCACGACGTGCCCTGGCTGCGGGCCCAGCGGTCTGCGCCGGCAGCGGACATCAGCCCCGAGGATGCCCGGTCGCTGGGGGTGGCGCCGGGGGACGACATTGTGCTGCGCACCAGTGCCGGGGCCATCACGGTGAAGGCCAACCCCACTTCCCGGGTCTCCCCCGGGACGGTGTATATGTATCACGGCTACCGGGAGGCGGACGTCAACGCCATCATTCCCCCGGGGCACAACGACCCCTATTCCGGATTCCCGGGCTACCGAAGTGTCCGCGTGGCAGTAGAGCGAAAGGGGTGAGGGCGCTATGGTCAGGAAAATTGCCTTTGATGCGGAAAAATGTACGGCCTGCCGGGCCTGCACCATTGCCTGCATGGACCAGCGGGACACGGATTTGGCCGCCGGGGAGCAGCCATGCCTCTGGATAACGGAGACGGAGGGAGCCGGGGGATTTTCCATTGCAGCGAGGCGCTGCCGCCACTGCGCCGGAGCGCCCTGTGCCGCAGCCTGTCCCACCGAAAGCCTGTACCGGGATGAGGAGACGGGGCTGGTTCTCTATGATGGGGAAAAATGCGTCGGCTGCCGCCGGTGCGAGAAGGCCTGCCCTTTTGATGCGGTGGTTTTCCGCACCGGTGCAAAGGGACGGCCCGTCATTGCAAAATGCGACGGCTGCGCCGAGCGGCAGCGCGCAGGGCTGCTGCCCGCCTGTGTTCATGCCTGTCCCACCGGGGCAATGCATTTGGAATAGAACTTCTCTCCCTTGCGAGGAAGAGAAAGCGATCCTTTTCTTTCTCCAGCGAAAGAAAAGGATTCAAAAGAAATTTTTATTTTTCTCCTTTGCGAAGGGGACGAAGGCGGAACTTTTCTTGCTCCTGCAAGAGAGGGAACCAAAAGAAGTTTTTCCACCCATTTCTTTCAACAGCGAAAGAAACGGGTGGAGCCAGCGTCAGAATGACAGCTTATCGCTCCGCCATTGCCTGGCGGCGATGTCTGCGCCGAACGCAGTCATTCTTCCTTTCCGATGCAAAGC
>CAZRNK010000046.1:0-10236 GCA_964601435.1 uncultured Oscillospiraceae bacterium
ATAGTCGTCCGCCCCCATGTTCAGCCCCAGGATTTTGTCCGTGTCCTCCCCCTTTGCGGAGAGGAAGATGACCGGCACATTGCTCTCCTCCCGGATTTTCGCCGTGGCCGTCACACCGTCCATACCGGGCATCATGATGTCCATGAGCACCAGATGGATTTCCTCCCGGGCCATCAGCTCCACTGCCTGTGCGCCGTTCTCCGCCTCCAAAATATTGTAGCCCTCTGCGGTGAGGTAGATGCGCAGGGCATTGCGGATGTCCCGCTCATCATCACAGACCAGAATCGTATACATACTTCCAACCTCCGCAGTCTATTGTATCCACTTCCCCCTTAAGAAAAAAGGGGCGAATCCTTTAAACTTTTCTTAAGACGCGGCTTTTTTACCCCTGAAGCCGGGCGGTAAAGCAGTACCAGTCCTCCAGGCACCGCTCCGAGAGGAGGGTAAACCCGGCGCTCTTCAGGCTGCGGGCCACCTCTCCCTCCCGTCCCTCCAGGATGCCGGAGGTGACAAACACGCCATCCGGCGCCAGAAAGCCGCGCACCAGCGGCGCCAGGGGGATAATCACATCGGCCACTATATTGGCCAGCACAATGTCATAGCCCGTACCCAGGGCGGCCCGGAGGGAAGCGTCTGTGAGGATGTCCCCCGCCCGGATTTGAAAATGCGCCGGGTCAATGCCGTTTAAGGCGGCGTTGGCGCAGGCCACCTCCGGCGCTTTCGGGTCGATGTCGCAGCCCACCACTTCTCCGCAGCCCAAAACGGCGGCGCCGATGCCCAGGATTCCGCTGCCGCAGCCCAAATCCAGCACCCGCTTCCCCGGCCCGGCCAGCTCCTCCAGGGCCTCCAGGCACATCCGGGTGGTGGGGTGGCTGCCGGTGCCGAAAATCAGCCCCGGGTCCAGGCGCAGGGGCAGCCGCCCGCCCAAATCCGGGTCCTCCCACTCGGGCACCACCAGGAGCTTTTCCCCAATGGGGAGGGGCTGATAGTAGCTGCGCCAGTTGTTCTCCCAGTCGCTGTCGGCCACATAGGCCACAGAGACGGACTCGCTGAGGGCGGCGCGGATTTGCTCCAGTCTGGCGCGCCCCGCCTCGTCGTCGGCCAAATAAAACTTCACTCGGGACACGCCGGAAAACTGCTGCTCCAGGGCCTCGTCCACATAGTCCCAGTACTGATGGTTGTTCTCCAGGAAGGACTGGAAGTCCGCCTCGTCCTCAATAACCAGCCCGCCGGCGTCCAGCTCCGCCAGACGCGCGCACAGGCCGTCAATCTCCTCGCTTCTGGTCTCCACTGATACTTCTATCCAGCGCATGGGCGCCCCTCCCTTTCCGCCGCCCGCCATCCGGGCGAACTAAAACTCAAATAAATTCATCTGGCTGGTGTCCGGCATATTCCCCAGGGCACCCAGCGCCTTGAGCTGCTCTAGGTGGGTCTGGCTCACCTTGGTGCAGGCGGCGGCCACCTCCTCCACGGAGATGAACTGCCGTCCGCCCTCCCGGCAGCGGACCAGATCGAAGGCGGCCGTCTCCCCCAGGCCGGAGATGGACACAAAGGGGGGCCGGAGACTGTTTCCCTCAATGAGGAACTTGGTGGCGTCGGACTTATATAAATCCACCCGCTCGAAGGTAAATCCCCGGAGATAGAACTCATACACCGCCTCCAGGGTGGTGAGCAAATCCTCCTCCTTGGCCGTGGGGTTGGGGGTTTTGTGAATGGCCTGGATTTTATTGCGGACCACATCAATCCCCCGGGTCATGCTCTCGGCATCGAAGCTGTCCTTCTGGCTGCGGCGGTAGAAATAGGCGCTGTAGAAGGCCAGGGGGTGATGGACCTTAAACCAGGCAATACGAAAGGCCATCATCACATAGGCCACGGCGTGGGCCTTGGGAAAGAGATAGGCAATCTTGGCCAGGGACTCGATGTACCACTCCGGCACCCCCAGCTCCTCCATCTTCTCCCGCCAGCCCTCCTGGAAGCCGCCCTTTTTCACCTTGCCCTTGCGCACCGCCTCCATAATCTTGAAGGCCATTTTCTCGTCCATGCCCTTGCTGATGAGGTAGAGCATAATGTCATCCCGGCAGCCCACCGTCTCTTTCACCGAGGCGGTGCCCGAGAGAATCAAATCCTTGGCGTTGCCCAGCCACACGTCTGTGCCGTGGGAAAAGCCGGAGAGGCGCACCAGCATGTCAAAGCCGTCCGGCTGGGTGTCCACCAGCATCTGGCGGGTAAAGCCGGTGCCGAACTCCGGAATGCCGATGGAGCCGGTCTTGCCGATGATGGGGTCGTCATCCGGCAGCCCCAGGGGGGCGGGGGAGCGGAAAATGCCCATGGTGTCCGGGTCGTCCAGGGGGATTTTTTTGGCGTCCACCCCCGTGAGGTCCTCCAGCATCCGGATCATGGTGGGGTCATCGTGGCCCAGCTCGTCCAGCTTCAGGAGGTTGTCCTCCATGGAGTGGTACTCAAAGTGGGTGGTAATGATGTCGCTGTCCTTGTCGTCCGCCGGGTGCTGCACCGGGCAGAAGTCTGTCACGTCCATGTCCTGGGGGATAATCACCAGGCCCCCGGGGTGCTGGCCCGTGGTGCGCTTGACGCCCACACAGCCGGCGGCCAGGCGGTTTTCCTCCGCCTTGGTCACAGTGAGGCCCCGCTCCTCCAGATATTTCTTCACATAGCCATAGGCCGTCTTTTCCGCCAGCGTGCCGATGGTCCCGGCCCGGAACACATGGTCCCGGCCGAAGAGGGTCTCCGTATATTTATGGGCGTTGGCCTGATACTCCCCGGAGAAGTTTAAATCAATATCCGGCACCTTGTCGCCCCCGAAACCCAGGAAGGTCTCAAAGGGGATGTCAAAGCCGTCCTTGGCCAGGGGCGTACCGCAGACAGGGCAGAGCTTGTCGGGCATGTCCGCACCGCAGCCATAGTCCTTGCCGGATTCAAAATCCGCATACTTGCAGTTGGGACAGCGGTAGTGGGCCGGGAGGGAGTTTACCTCCGTAATCCCCGAGAGGAATGCCACAATGGAGGAGCCTACGCTGCCCCGGCTCCCCACCAGGTAGCCGTGGGCCAGGGAATCGGCCACCAGCTTCTGGGCGGACATGTAAATCACGTCGTAGTGGCGGCTTAAAATATCGCCCAGCTCCGTCTCCACCCGGCGCGTCACAATCTCCGGCGGGTTCTCCCCGTAGAGCTCGTGCATCTTCCCATAGACCAGGCGCTTCAAATCCTCTACGGAGTTCTCAATTTTGGGCGTAAAGAGCTCCTTGGGCAGGAGCTCAAACTCCTCCACCTGAGCGGCAATGGCCACGGGGGCGTCCACCACCACCTCATGGGCCATCTCCTCGCCCAGGTAGGCAAATTCCGCAAGCATTTCGTCGGTGGTCTTGAAATAGATGGGCAAATCCCTGTCCGCGTCGGAGAATTTCCGGGCCGCCATCAGGATGTGGCGGTAGATTTCATGCTCCGGCTCCAGGAAGTGGACATCCCCCGTGGCCACCACCGGCTTGCCCAGGGCCCGGCCCAGGGCAATGACCCGCCGGTTATAATCCCGGAGGGCCTCCTCATCCGGGGCGGTGCCGTTGTCAATGAGGAACTGGTTGTTGCACAGCGGCTGGATTTCCAGGTAGTCATAGAAATCGCCCAGCCGCCGCATGGCCTCGTCGCTCCGGCGGCGGACAATGCCGCTGAAAATCTCCCCCGCCTCGCAGGCGGAGCCGATAATCAGCCCCTCCCGGTAGCGCATCAGCTCACTTTTGGGAATAATGGGGTTTTTCTTATAGTGCTCCAGGTGGGCCTTGGAAATCAGGGTATAGAGGTTTTTCAGCCCCACCTTGTTTTTGACCAGGAGGATAATGTGCCGCGTCCGATGGCCCCCCGCGTCCCGGTAGAGCTGGGTGCACAGCGCCTGGGTTTCGGACAGCGTTTTGGCCCCCTTCTCCTCCAGCATGGGGATGAACTTGGCCATCATATAGGCCACTGTCACCGCGTCGTCGCTGGCCCGGTGGTGGTTAAATTCCGGCAGGCTCAGCCGGGCGGCCACAATGTTGAGCTTATAGCGCTTCAGCGTGGGCATCAGGCACTGGGCCAGCACCATAGAATCCAGATAGACTGGCGCAAAGTCCAGGCCGCACCGCTTCGCCGCGGCGGACATAAATCCCACGTCAAACTCCGCGTTGTGGGCCACCAGGGGCCGCTCCCCCACGAAAGCCAGGAAGGCGGCCATGGCCTCCGCCTCCGAGGGAGCATCTGCCACGTCCGCGTCGGTGATGCCGGTGAGCTCCACCACCTCCCGGGGGATGGGCATGCCGGGGTTCACAAAGCTCTCGAAGCGCTCCAGGATTTCCCCGTCCCGGAAGATGACGGCGCCGATTTCTGTCATCCTGTCCCGCTCGGCGTCCAGGCCCGTGGTCTCAATATCGAAGGCCACCATCTCGTCGTGGATGGTTTTGGCGCTCTCCCCGTGGACCGCCAGGGCGTCGTCCACGTCGTTGATATAATAGCCCTCCAGGCCATAGATAATCTTGATGCCGTGTTTCTTTCCCGCCTTCCACACTTCAGGGAAGGCCTGGGCCACCCCATGGTCGGTGATGGCGATGGCGCTGTGGCCCCACCGCGCCGCTGTGGCCACCGCCGCAGTGGGGTCAGTGAGGGCGTCCAGGGTGGAGTAGCGGGTGTGGAGGTGGAGCTCTATGCGCTTGTCCTTTGCCGTGTCCTCCCGGAGGGCCTTCTTTCCTTTGACAATGTTCCGCGGCTCCAGGGACATGTCCTCATCATAGCGGTTATACCCCACAGTGCCCTGCACCGTGACGTACATCCCGTCGCGCACCGCGTCGATAATGGCCTTGTCCTCGTCGCCGCGTATGTACTTGGACACGTGGATGGAGCCGGTATAGTCCGTGACGCAGAAGCTCAAAACCGCCGCCTGCCGTTTTTGCAGCAGCCGGCTGTCCACGCCGAAGACCTCCCCCTCAATGACCACGTTGCCGGAATCCAGCGTCAGCTCGCCAATGGGGGTGGGGCTGCTTTTGATGCTCCGGCCATAGAGGACGCTGCCGGTTGTGCCCCGCCCGCCCCCGCTCTTTTTCCCGTCCGATGCAGGGGCAGGCACAATCCGGGGGTATTCCGCCTCAATCTGGGCGCTGCGCAGGCCGAAATCTTCCGCCAGGGAGCGCTCCAGGGCCTGCTTCTCCGCCGGGGCCGGCATCCGGGGGAAGCAGGCGCTCACCCGCATGCTCCGCTCCTGGCGGCTCACCACCACGGTCTTTACCTGGCTCTTGTCCAGGCCGCCGCAGAATTCCCGGAGCTTTTCACAGCCGGGAAACATATCTAAAAAAGGGATTTTCTCTTCTGTCATGCCCGCTCGCTTTCCTCTTTCTCTGCCCCTTCTTCCCGGAGCACCAGCTCTGCCAGCGCCCGGGCCATATTCTCCCCGGGCACTTTGCCCACAATCTCCCCCCGCCGGAAGAGGATTGCCTCTCCCCGGCCGCCGGCCAGACCATAATCCGCGCCCCGGGCCTCCCCGGGGCCGTTTACGGCGCAGCCCATAACGGCCACCGTGATGTCCCGCTTGCAGCCGGCCAGGAGGCGCTCCACCTCCTCCGCTGCGGAAATCAAATCAATTTCCGTCCTGCCGCAGGTGGGGCAGGACACAATGCGCACGCCGCTCCGGCGCAGGCCCGCCGCCTGCAAAATGGCGATGCCCGCCTTCACCTCTTCCACCGGGTTGGCGGTCAGGGAGACCCGAATGGTGTCCCCGATGCCCTCGCTGAGCAGCGTGCCGATGCCCACGGCGGAGCGGATGATGCCATGGTAGGCCGTCCCCGCCTCCGTCACCCCCAGGTGCAGCGGATAGGGGAAGCGCGCCGAGGCAAGGCGGTAGGCCGCAATGGTGCTGGGCACGTCCGAGCTCTTCAATGAGAGGCAGATGTCATCAAAATCAAAGCGGTGCAGCAGCGCAATATGCCCCGCCGCGCTCTCTACCATGGCCTCCGGCGTAGGCGCGCCGTACTTTTCCAGAATCTTCTTTTCCAGGGAGCCGCCGTTGACGCCGATGCGGATGGGAATCCCCCGGCCTGCGCAGGCTTTCGCCACCGCCTTTACCCGCTCCGGCGCGCCGATGTTCCCCGGGTTGATGCGGATTTTGTCCGCGCCCGCCGCCACAGCCTCAATGGCCAGGCGGTACTGGAAGTGGATGTCCGCCACAATGGGCACGTCCACCTCTGCCTTGATGGCCCCGATGGCCCGGGCGGCGTCCATATCCGGCACCGCCAGGCGGACTGCGTCGCACCCCGCCGCCACTAGGGCGCGGATTTGCGCCACAGTAGCGGCAACATCCTGGGTCTTTGTATTGCACATGGACTGGACGGACACGCGCGCGCCGCCCCCCAGGGGGAGGCGGCCCACCATCAGTCTCTTTGTTCTCTCTCTCTGCATAGCGCCGCCTCCCTACCCGGTGATGATGCGGACGATGTCATTGTACATGACGAAGACCATCAGCCCCATCAGGAGCACCAGCCCCGCCGCGTGGATATACCCCTCATACTTCGGGTTCAGCTTCCGGCGGGAAATCTTCTCAATCAGGGCCGTCAGCAGCAGAAACAACACCCGGCCCCCGTCCAGGGCGGGGATGGGCAGCAGGTTCATCACTGCCAGGTTCACCGCGATGAAGGCCGAGAGGTAGGCAATGTTCAAAAGTGCCGCCGAGATGGTCTCCGAGGCATTGCCCACATCGTTAATCACGTCCACGATGCCCACAACGCCGGACATATCCTGGACGCCCACCGCTCCGGAAATCAAATCCACCAGGCCAATGCGCACCATGCGCACGAAGTCCACGGCGCAGTACCAGCTGTATTTCACATGGGCCCAGAAGCCCGTCTCCACGGTAAAGGTGATGCCGTAGCGCACCACCGTCTCCCCGTCAATCTCATACTCGACGGGGACCAGCGGATAGTCCTCCAGGGTAATTTTCTCCCCGTCACGAATCAGGACGATGTCCGCCGCGCCGCTCTCCCCCCGCTCCAGATAGGTGGAGAAATCCGCAGAGGTGTAGATGCGCTCGCCGTTGATTTTATAGAAGGTGTCCCCCACCTGGAGGTCGCCTTCATAGGGGCAGCCCGCCTGGAAGGCGGAGATAGTCGGGGCTACAAAGCCCTCCTGCCCGGCATAGACCGCCACAATCAATATGAGGCCGAAGAGGAAATTCATGGCCGCTCCGGCCACCAGGATAATGGCCCGCTTCCAGACCTTCTGGTTGGTAAAGGCTTTGGGGTCGTCAGAGCCTGTGTCCTCCCCCTCCATGGCACAGTAGCCGCCCAGAGGCAGGGCCCGGATGGCGTACAGGGTCTCCTTGCCCTGCTTCTTCCAGATGGCCGGGCCCATCCCCAGGGAGAACTCCAGCACCCGCACGCCGCAGGCCTTGGCCGCCATAAAATGGCCCAGCTCATGGACCAGGATTAAAATGCAGAAGATGAGAATTGCCAGAATAATATACATAAGAACACCTCGGGCAGCCGGGGCGCACCCCCGGCGGGAAATGCTTTCACCACCCCCGGCGCACATGCTCCCTGGCCGCTGTGTCCGCGGCCAGGATGTCCTCCAGGGAGGGCTCCTTTACTATCTCTATGCTGTCCAATGCGGACGCAACACATTCAAAAATTGCATTGAAACCCAGCTTACCCTGTAAAAAGCGGGCGACCGCCTCTTCATTGGCGGCGTTGAGCACCGCCGGGGCCGTTCCCCCGGTCTCCGCAGCGCGCATGGCCAGCGCCAGGCAGGGGAAGGCAGCCAAATCCGGCTTGGAAAAATGCAGCCCTGCAAGGGCGGTTAAATCCAGCGGGGCAGCCGCCCCCGGCGCACGCTCCGGATACGTCAGGGCATATTGAATGGGCAGGCCCATGTCCGCCGTCCCCAGCTGGGCAATGACAGCGCCGTCTGTGAGCTCCACGGCGGAGTGGACCACGCTCTCCGGGTGAATCAGGACGGAAATTTTCTCCGGGCCGCAGGCAAACAAATGCATGGCTTCAATCAATTCCAGCCCCTTGTTCATCATGGTGGCGCTGTCTACGCTGATTTTCGCCCCCATGCTCCAATTGGGGTGGGCCACCGCCTGGGCGGGGGTCACAGCCGCCATCTCCGCCCGGCTCCAGCCCCGGAAGGGACCGCCGGAGGCGGTGAGTAAAATCCGCTTCAGCTCCCCCGCATCCCGGCCGGCCAGGCACTGGAAGATGGCGGAGTGCTCGCTGTCCACGGGGATAATCTCAGCGTAGCGCTCCCTGGCCCGCTCCATCACCAGCCTTCCGGCGCAGACCAGGGTCTCCTTATTGGCCAGGGCAATGCGCTTGCCCTGGTAAATGGCCGCCAGTGTGGGCCCCAGGCCCACGGCCCCGGACACCGCCGTGACGACGCAGTCCGTGTCCCCCCAGACGGCCGCCTGGATGAGGCCCTCCTCTCCGGAGCCCACCTGGATTGACGTGTCCCGGAGGGCCGTTTTCAGCGCGGCGGCGGCATCTGTATCATACAGCGCCACAAACTCCGGGCGGAGGGCCCGGGCCTGCTCCTCCAGGAGCCGGGCGTTATGCCTGGCGGCCAGGGCCTTTACCGGAATGCGGAGCCGCTGCGCCGCCGCCACCGCCTGGCGCCCCACTGAACCAGTGGCGCCCAAAATGGAGAGAGAGGAAACCATATGCCTTTACCTTCATCCCGCGGCGGGCCCGCCCCCTTTGGCGGCCCGCCGCGCCTTTCTTTTTTCTTTCCTTATCCTTATAGGATGGCGGGCTCCCAGTTTAAGAGGATTTCCACCAGGGGCGCCACAAATACCATGCTGTCAAACCGGTCCAGGGCGCCGCCGTGGCCGGGAATCAGATTCCCATAGTCCTTGATGCCGGCCAGACGCTTGACAGCGGAAAAGCTCAAATCCCCCAGCTGGCACAGGAGGCTCCCCAAGAATCCATAGATAATCAAAACCAAAAACCGAATCTCAAACCCCAGAAGCATCAGAATCAGCCCATATATCAGCACCGCCGCAATTGCCCCCACGAAGGCGCCGATGGAGCCCTCTATGGTCTTGTTGGGGCTCAGGTGGGGGGCCAGCTTGTGCCTGCCCAGGGCCATACCGGTGAAATAGGCGGCGCTGTCGCTGACCATGGTGATGACAAAGGGCAGCAGGATAAAGACGCTGTGGGGCTCCTTCTCCACCCCGATGCGCACCAGGGCGCTCAGCAGCGCCGGAATCACCCCGCCGGCCACCAGGCCCAGGGCAACGCGCTCAAACGGCAGGCGCTCCTCCCCCCGGAAGGAGAGCATCAGCTCCCCAAAGAGGACAACTGTCAGGAGAAAAAGCACCGCCACCGTCACCGTGGCGCCCCCGTCAAAGGCGGAGCCGAAGGCAATCAGCGCTCCAGCCGCCGCGGCGTACACCCGAAAGCGGGTGCTGCCCTCCGGCTCCGTAGCCCGGAGGAACTCCCAGGCGGCGCAGGCGCAGATTGCCCCCACCACCAGGCCAAACACCCACAGCGGCAGGAAGAAAATCACCACCAGCAGCAGCGGAATCCCAACAGCCGCCACCAAAATCCGTGTTTTCATGCCTATACCTCCCCATATCTGCGGTTTCGATGCTGATAGGCCGCCAGGGCGGCGTCCATCTCCCGGGTGGTAAAATCCGGCCAGAGCACCGGCGTAAAATACAGCTCGGCATAGGCCGACTGCCAGAGGAGGAAGTTGGAGAGCCGCTCCTCCCCGCTGGGACGGATAATCAAATCCGGGTCCGGGATGCCGGCAGAGTACAAATACCCGTCAAACGCCGCCTCAGTCAGCGGCCCGGCCCGGCCCGCCAGGCAATCCTGGGCATAGGCCTGGGCCGCCCGGAGGATTTCCGCCCTGCCGCCATAGTTGACACAGATATTCACCTGGCAGCCTTCAAAATGGGTACTGATTTCCGCCGTCCGGGCAATGAGGGTCTGGAGCCGGGGAGAGAGGACGGAGGTGTCCCCAAAGAACTTCATTTTGACCCTGTCCCGCTCCATTTTCTCAATGGCCTCCAGGAGATATTTCTCCAGCAGCTCCATAATGGCAGAGACCTCTTCCGGCGGACGTTTCCAGTTCTCCGTGGAAAAGGCGTACACCGTCAGATACTCCAGGCCGATGTCCTTGCAGTAGGTGGCAATCCGGCGGAAAGTCTCGGCCCCAGCCGCATGGCCCGCCGTCCGGGGCAGCCCCTTGGCCTGGGCCCAGCGGCCGTTG
>CAZRNK010000047.1:0-1183 GCA_964601435.1 uncultured Oscillospiraceae bacterium
GCCCTTTGTTCTCCACAGCGGGCCAAAGGGCGCGGTCCGGAGCAAAAAGCATTTTTGCCGCTGGACAATATATCACATTTGTGGCCTTTTTGTAAATTTCCGGATTGTTCAAATTTCCAGGAAAAAAATCTGCAAAATCCCGGCATTTTCAATATGGTCATAGGAAAACCCGGGCAAAGGTACAAATCCTTTGTCCGGGTCTGTATACAGCAATCCATATTGGCAAGTCAAACGCTGTGCATTACTCCTCCAGCGCTTCCGGTACTGCGGCGGCCACCGGCTGTTCCTTCTGCTGGCCTTCGGCCAGCGCCCGCAGCTCCCGCAGCGCCTTGACCGCCAGGGGCAAGGCCAGAAAGATGGTGAGCATATCCGCCACACCCTGAACCGCAGCCACACCATATACCCCAAAGAAGGAGAGGAAGGGCAGCAGCGGGAAGAAGCAGATTCCCTGCCGGGCCATTCCCAGTAGCGCTGCGCCGCCGGCTTTTCCCAGGCCGGCATAGAGCATATTCACCACAACAGCCCATGTATGAATGGGCGTTGCCAGGCACTGGATATACATAGAAAAGACACCTATGCGGATAAGTTCCGTATCCGTTTCTGTAAAGAGGCTGATAATGGGCTCGGCAAAAATCGCAACTATCAGGGCAATGATGGACATCCCGATAACACCCACAATGGAGGCAAAGCAATAGCCCTGGATGATTCTGTCATAGCGCCCCGCGCCCCAGCTGAACCCGGCAACCGGCTGGAAGCCTTGGCCAAACCCCAGGCTGATGGCCGTCAGGAAGAAAATAATCCGGTTCACTACAGAAATAGCCGCCAGGGCGGACTCGGAGTACCCCGCCGCCATGTTGTTTAAAATAATGGCTGCAATGGTAGACAGGCCGTTGCGCAGCAGGCTGGGGCTGCCCATTTTCAGCACTTCGGAGACAATTTCCACCGTATACTTGATATGCCGGATGGAAATGCGCAGCAGAGACTTCTTCCGAATGTAAGGAATCAGCAAAATAATAAAAGAAATCAGTTTGGAGATGGCGGTAGCCGCGCTGGCGCCCCGGACACCCCAGTCAAAAACAAAAATAAACAGCGGGTCCAGGCCAATGTTGATAATGGCACCGGCAATCATGCCAATCATGGAGTAGGCCGCGCTGCCCTCTGCCCGGAGGCATTGGTTGAGCAC
>CAZRNK010000047.1:1283-5204 GCA_964601435.1 uncultured Oscillospiraceae bacterium
TGGTAGCCGCTGGCCCAGGAGCCGCCCAGGCCGCCCACCAGTCCCACCGGCCCCTTTTGCCCGGCCGGGCTGTAGCTGGCGCAGTCCCCGGCGCAGTATACCCCGGCGATGGCCGTAGCGTCGGGGCGCAGGACGCGGAATTCATTGTCGATGGTGACGCCGCCCATGCTGGCCCCGTTGTCGAAATTCTGTCCCAGAAAGGCGTAGAAGGGGGCCACGGCGATAGGCACCATGTCCTGGGCCGGCTTGCCGAAGTCCTCGTCAACGCCCTTGGCACACAGGGCATTGTAGCGCGCCACGCTTTCGGTGAGTACGGCGGCATCCATCCCCAGCTTCTCCGCCAGGGCCTCCAGGGTGTCCGCCTTCCGGGCGGGCCGGTCCTCCAGAGCGCACTCGGCCTCCACGCTTTCCCGCCAGGCGGAGAGATAGTCGCTCTGGCCGGGAATTGCGCTTCGTTCCAGCCGCTCCCCAGCCTGCTGGAGCTGCACAGAATCCATAATGCAGTAGCAGGTGCCGGTGCGGCTGTGGAGGATTTTCTGGCCCGGCGTGTCGGGCCCCTCTACAATCCGCTCCCCCGGGAGTCCGGGGCGCTCGCCGCTCCTGTCAAAGAGCCGCCGCCCCTCGTCGCTGAAATATACCGCCACCGGGTCGCTCATCAGCCGGTTCACCGCGAAGGAGTAGGGGTGGTGGCAGGGGCCCCGGGTCCGGGCATAGCTTACGTCCGTCTCCGCCCCCAGCTCCGCCGCCATCCGGTGGCCGTCCCCCACATTGGTGGGTACGGTGAGGCGCAGGATTTCCGCCCCCTCCCGGACATAATCGCTGTCAATGGCCCGGAGGTAGTCGTCATTATAGAGGTAGGAGCCTGTGGCCAGGACGAAGGCCCGGGCGGCAATCTCTGTCTCGCCCCCCGGATCCACGGCCAGGACGCCGGTCACTGCACCGTCGGGGCCTGTGCGAAAGTGCATGGCCCGGGTCTCCGGGAAATAGCGCACGCCCCGCTTGATAGCGGCGTCAAAGAGCTTTTCCGTAATCCAGGAGCCCATCCAGCCCGGCCCGATGGAGTCGTCGTCCGACTGCTCGTTCAAATACCGCCCCCGCATCTCAAAGGCAAAGGGCGCCCCCTCCGGGGCCCGGGCAAACACCGCCCCATAGCTGGGGTCCAGGCTGTCAAACCAGTCCAGGAAGGCGCCGTTGGCCCGGATATTCGCCCGGAGGGCGTCCTCGTCCCGGATGGTGTTGCCGCTGAGCATGGTCCAGAAGCCCACCATGCCCTCCACATCGTCGTCGATACCCAGCCGGCCGTAGACCGTTTTGGAGCCGGGGAAAGTGGCCCCATGGGCCAGATAGGTCCCGCCGCCGAACCGCTTGGAGGCCTCCAGCAAAATCACGTCCAGCCCCAAATCTGCGCACCGGGCCGCCGCGCCGGTGCCCACGCCCCCGGCGCCGATGACCACAACGTCGCATGTTAGCGCGCGCTTTTCGTGCTTTTCCGGCGCCGGCGGCACCGCGTCCGCCGGGTGAATCAGGTTCAGGTGGCAGACCTGGGCACAGCTGCCGCAGCCGACGCATTTGTCCGCGTCAATCCAGTAACCTGCCCCGTGGATGCGGATGGCCCCGGCGGGACATACGTTTTTGCAGTACTGGCAGCCTACACAGCCCTTTTCAATCACATACGCCATCGATGCGCCCACCTTCCTTTTCCCGCGCTAGGCGCAGGCCCAGTCATAATAGCTCTCCAGGAGCTTCATAGGCTGGGCCGTGGCCAGAAAGGCATAGATTTCCCCCAGCCGGTTCCAGTCCCCGGCCCGGTACGCCGCCGCCATGGCCCCCTCCCAGGCCTCCTTAACCGCCGGGAGGTAGGCGTTCATGAAATCCTCATAGCTGGGCTCCGCCGCGCCGTCGGTCCGCCACCGGTGATAGCCCCCCAGGAGCATGCAGGGGAACACCATGGAGATGCCCTGGAAATAGGCTATGCGCTCCTCCAGGGGCGTGGGCGCGGCCTCGTCATACTGGGCGGCAATGGCGCCGCCGGACATGCCGATATGCCCCTGTTTGTCCTGGGCCAAATAGGCGGCGGCGTCTTTTTCCGGCATTTCCGCCCCAAAGGCCCAGTTGTGGAAGCGCTCCATGACGGCAAAGGGCCGCTCGGTGAGCTGCTCCATGGCAAAAGCGCACCGCGCCTCCTGGGTCAAATCGGGGTAGGACGCGAAAAACGCGCGAATCTTCTCACCCGTCTCCTGCCGTTCCGCCTGGGTCAGCGCCAGAAATTCTCCAAAATCTTTTTTCATAGTCTCTCCTTACTGTCTTACTGTTTCTTGGCCGCCAGGTATTCCGCCGCGCTCTCCGCGGCCATGATACCCGTGGTGTAGGCAAAGCCGGAGGTGTTCCCCGAGAGGCGTCCCGGATAGGTCCCGGCGTAGATGGAGTTGGCCTCGCTGCCCGCGCCGTAGAGGCCGGGGATGGGCTCCAGCTCGTCGGAAATGACCTCGGTCTTGTAGTTAATCCGCAGCCCGCCCAGGGCCCCGAAGCTGTCCACAAAGAACTGGGCCGCATAGAACCTCGGCCCCTCCAGGGGCAGCAGGTGCTCCTTCTTGAAGAATACGTTGTCCTCCCCGGCGGCGCACATGGCGTTGTACTCTGCCACGGTCTTCTTCAGATTTTCCACGTGAATACCCGCGTTTTCCGCCAGCTCCTCGATGGAGTCGCCGGAGAAAATATAGGGGTAGTCCAGGGCCTTGGCCTCGGCAATCACTTCCTCGATGTCCGTCAGCGGCTGGGGCATGTTGGGCGGGGCCTGGAGCTTCCACTCCCCGGACTTGTATTTGTCTGTCAGGTTGCTGGCCGTAATCAGGAAGGCATAGCCCCCCGGCTGGCGGTGGATGGCGTTGGCCAGATAGTAGCGCTCGCAGTTTTCGTCGATGAATCGCTCGCCCCGGCGGTTCACCATCAGGTTGGGGTCGGCCAGGATGCACCACTCCTCCTTGGTCCCCATGGGGCCGCAGTAAATGGGCATGCCCTTATAGACGTCCACCATCATCTCGCTGCGCCCGGCGCCCACGGCCCAGGCCATCTGCATCCCGTCGCCGCAGATATTGGGCCGCTGGCGGGAGAAGAAAATGTTGACGTTGTTCTCATAGGTGGTATATTTCTTCAGGAGCTCCGGATTGCCCATGAAGCCGCCGGTGCCGATAATCACCGCGCCAGCCTCCACCTCGACTTCCTCCCCCTCGTGCTCCACGATGAGGCCGGTAATCACGCCGTCTTTTTCAATCAGGCGGCGGCCCGGCGTATTGAAGAACACCCGGGCGTTTTCCTTGCCCTCGATGCGCTTCATCAGCAGGTTGGGGATATACCGCTCCACCCCCGGGAACTCCGGGCTGGGGTCGAAGGTGTGGCAGAAGTGCTCCTTGTCATTGGGGTTGGCAAAGGGGCCGGAGGCCGGGTCGGAGAAAATGACGCCGTGGTCCTCCATCCACTGGATGGTAAAAGCCGTCTTTTGTATATAGGCAGAGGCCAGCCGGGCATCAATGGAGCCGTGGGTAAAGTCCATCAGGTACTGATAGGCGTTCTCCACAGTGCCCTCGGTCATGCCGTACTTTTTCTGGATATGGGTGCCCGCGCCGAAGGGGCCGATGCCCCCCAGAAAGACGCCGCCGAAGGTATCAATCTTTTCAAACATGCAGACCTGAAGCCCCAGCTCCGCTGCCCGCAGCGTAGCGGCCAGCCCGCTGGGGCCGGCGCCCAGAACTGCCACATCGGTTACAATTTTTTTCATAGATTTCCTCCATTTCGCCGTATTGTGTCCGTCGGTATTGCACTTCTATCATACGATTTTCCCAAAATGGGTACAAGAAACTATACCGGACTTTCCCGAACACTTTTGTACATGGCTGCTGGAGGCGCGGCGTAAAAGGCCCCGGC
>CAZRNK010000047.1:5304-10124 GCA_964601435.1 uncultured Oscillospiraceae bacterium
CCCCGGCCTGTGCGTCGGGGCAAGGAGGGCGCTGCTTGCCAATCGGATGCATTTGTCCCAGTCGGGAATCCGTAGCGCACACCCCTTCATTTTATATATTTCCGCAAAGGGGCAAAAAGGGACACCAAAATGCAAAAAAGGAAAAATTTCAGCAGATTCCATAAAGCTGCCCTTTGAAAGTTGTGCATTTTTCTCCGGCCTCCCCGGGCAAAAAGCCGCGGGGCTGTGCTATACTACTGCCAGGGGAAGTGCCTGGGCAGGTTCTAATGAATTTCTAATTTTTCTTCTATTTTTCTTTAATCTCTCCGGGGTATGCTGTTACCAGCTAAACGAAAGGGTGGTTGAACATGACAAACCTGGAAATGGTGGAAAAGCTGATGGAAAAGGCGGATGTCTCCTATGCGGAGGCTAAGGCGGTTTTGGAAGAGACGGACTGGGACATGCTGGACGCCATGGTGCTTCTGGAGCGCCGGGGCCGGGTAAAGGGCCAGGCCGGCAGCGCCAGCTACTCCACCGCCAGCACTGCCGTCACGGAGGCGCACGAGGGGGAGAAATCCGGCAAAGACACGGGCACCGACTGGGATGATTTGCTGGGCCGTTTCGGCCGGTGGGTGGCGAAAATCATCCGCATCGGCAATACCAATGATTTCGTCGTGGAGCGCCGGGGCCAGCATATTCTGGGCCTGCCCGTCACGGCTTTTGCAATCCTGACCCTCTTCTGCTTCTGGGTTATTGTACCGCTGCTGCTGGTGGGCCTGTTTTTCGGGTATCAATACAGCTTTGCCGGGCCCCAGCTGGGCCGGGAGGACGTAAACAGCGCCATGAACCGGGCCTCCCAGGTGGCGGAGGACATCAAGGGAGAATTCCATAAGAAATAAGCCTGACTGAGAGGGGGAAAACCCAGATGGCGGAACGCATCCTCCTGGTGGAGGACGAGGAGAAAATCGCCCGCTTCGTGGAGCTGGAGCTGCGCCACGAGGGCTATGAAGTGACCAAGGCCGCCGACGGCCGCACCGGCCTGGAGCTGGCAGAGTCGGGGGATTTTGATTTGCTGCTTCTGGACATCATGCTCCCGGAGCTCAATGGGCTGGAGGTGCTCCGGCGGCTGCGCCGCACCTCCTCGCTGCCGGTCATTTTGCTCACCGCCCGGGATGCCGTGATGGACAAGGTCTCCGGCCTGGACGCCGGCGCAGACGACTATGTCACCAAGCCCTTTGCCATCGAGGAGCTCCTGGCCCGCATCCGCACCGCCCTGCGCAAACGCGCCATCCCCGCCGCCGGTGCACCGCTACGCTGGGGGGCGCTGACCCTGGACATCCACCGCCACGAAGTGCGCTGCGGCGAGCAGGAAATCTCCCTCACCAGCCGGGAATTTTCCCTCCTCCAGACCCTCCTGGAAAATCAGGACATTGTCCTGAGCCGGGACACCCTTTTGGAACGGGTCTGGGGCTTTGACTACATGGGGGAGACCAACGTGGTGGATGTGTATATCCGCTACCTCCGGGCCAAGATTGACGAGGTCTTTGGCCTCCGGATGATTCAGACAGTCCGGGGCGTGGGCTATGTGATTAAGAAAAAATGCCGATGAAACATAAGGGCGCTGTACAAAAACAGAAAAAGCTCCGCGCCGGCTCCATTGCCCGGCGCCTGCATCTCTCCGCCTGGACCGGGCAGCTGGCCTGCTTTCTCTTTATCGATGCGGTTCTCGTCTGCCTCTGCCTGGGAACGGAGACCTTTTTCTCTCCCCAGGGCTGGGTTGCCGCGGCCAGCGACGGGCGGCTCTATGCCCTGCTGCGGTGGGGCATGCCCCTGCTCATTGTAGAGGGGGCCCTGCTGCTCATTGACTTGCTCACCGGCGGGCGGGAAATCCGCCGGAAGCTGCAGCCCCTGGACGAAATGGCCGAGGCCGCCCAGCGCCTGAGCCGGGCGGGGCTGGATGAGTCCAGCTTCCACGATTTGGAGGAGGCCATCGCCCGTATCAGCCCGGCGGCAGAGGGCGCCCGGCTCCGCACCGGCAACAAGGAGCTGGCCGGCCTGGAGCAGGCGGTGAACGGCCTGATGGAGCGGATGCGCGCCGCCTACCGGCAGCAGAGCCGCTTCGTCTCCGACGCCTCCCACGAGCTGCGCACCCCCATCGCCGTGATTCAGGGCTACGCCAACCTCCTGAGCCGCTGGGGCACCGAGGATGAAAAAGTGCTCACCGAGTCCATCGAGGCCATCCGGGGAGAGGCCGACCACATGCAGCGCCTGGTGGAGCAGCTGCTCTTCCTGGCCCGGGGGGACAGCGGGCGCACCAAGCTGACCGTCGTCCAGCTGGACTTGGCCGCCCTCATGGGGGAAGTGCTGGAGGAATCGGAGATGATTGACAGCCAGCACACCTACTGCCTCCGGGCCCCGGAGGCAGTGCCGGCGTCTGGGGACGTGGATTTGCTCAAGCAGACCGCCCGCATTCTGGTGGAAAACGCTGTCAAATACACCCCCGCCGGCGGCGCTATCCAGCTCCGGGCCGGGGTGCGCGCCGGCGTGCCCTTCTTCACCGTCCAGGACGAGGGGGCCGGCATCCCCGCCGACAGCGTACCCCATATCTTCGAGCGCTTCTATCGGGCGGACTCCTCCCGAACCCGGGACACCGGCGGGACGGGCCTGGGGCTGTCCATCGCCAAGTGGATTGTGGACCGCCATGGCGGCTGGCTGGAGGTCCTCAGCCGGGAGGACATCGGCACCCGGATTTCCGTCTTTCTGCCCCAAAAGCCAGCGGACACATAAACCGTTTTCTCTTTTCCCGGCGGCATGCGCATCGGAAAAACACTTATCGTATTATAGTATTTTTGATATATCTTTTGAAAAAAACATATTGGACACTGCCTCCCTGCTCCGGTATAATGGAAAAAACGGGGATTTTCCCCGGAGCAAGGAGGCACATTTATGGCACAAAAAGCGCCTTATCTCAACGAAAACGGCAAACTGGTCACCCTGCTGGTAGACGGGGTGGAGACCCAGTACGACGGCGGCGAGGTCCCCGCCGGGGGCGTGCTGGTGGAGACAGAGCCCTTTGGCGAATTCCCCTGCAACTTCACCATGTCCGGCAAGCCCACCTACCGGGCCGGCCTGGTGATTGACGCCCAGGGCATCGCCCGGGCCCAGTCCGCCTCCGCCGTCATCCAGGGCGGGGCGTATGACGGCGAGCGGGCCAAAAATATCCGCATTTCCTCCACCAGCCACAACTTCAACGGCGTCATGGTAGTGGGCGGCAAGTATGAAATTTCCGATTCTGAATTTGACTTTGACTCCATCAGTGATGGCAGCGACGTCTGCGACTTCAACGGCTACGGCGCGGTGTTGGGCGCCTTCAAGGGCGGCCGCCTGATTCTCGACCGGGTAAAGGTCCGCAGCGCCGGCGTGGCCAAGCCCGCCGTATACTGCGACAGCTCGGATGTAGTGCTGAAGGATTCCTACATCAAGGTCGCCGGGGGCAGGCTCTATGACGGCTATGTCAACAGCGCCGACGTGAGCAAGATGGTGGCGCCCCCCTGGGTTCTGGGCATCACCGGAAACGCCCGGGGCACCAACTTGGTGGGCAAGGACTCCTCCTTCATCGTGGTCAACAGCGACACCAACGCCAACCAGTGGGGCGTCCTCTCCACGGACGTGGGCAGCGGCATGCAGATGTGCATCCTCGACTCCAGCCTCACCCTCCTGGGAGAGAACCTCAGCGAAGTTGACCGGAAAAACCCCTACCTGGGCAAGTACGGCAGCGGCTACGGCACCTATGTCCTGGGTACGGACGAGCTGTTCTGCGGCGCGGAAATCAACGTGGGCACCTATGCGGTCAACCTCTCCGGCGGCAACGCCGTCTTCAAGAGCTCCAGGGGCCACTTCCTCTTCCGCTCGAAGCTGGACGGCGCCGTCCTCTACGAGGGCGACGGCAAGGGCCGCCCCAGCGTCATCCACTCCGACGTCTTTGGCTTCATGGCCCACAGCGGCGGCCGCCTCACCGTCACCGACGGCACGCAGGTCCACTGCACCGACGCCCCCTTCCATCTGAAGTCCGGCGGCGTCCATCTGGAGATTTCCGACGGGGCCAGCTT
This sequence comes from uncultured Oscillospiraceae bacterium, assembly GCA_964601435.1. Lineage (GTDB taxonomy): Bacteria > Bacillota > Clostridia > Oscillospirales > Oscillospiraceae > CAZRNK01. Next base: position 9,393 of record CAZRNK010000047.1, read on the forward strand.
CCACACCCCCAGCGATGTGCTGATTCAGCTCATTGACGACGATGACGATGTGGTGGGCACCGACCCCGGCGCCGAGTATGACCTCACCTTTAATACAGAATTTTTTGAAAAGCCGGGCTGGCCCAGCGAGAACGGGCAGATTACCAGCAAAATGGAGCTGCCGCCCCCGCCTCCGCCGCCCTCCGGGCCGCCGCCGGGCGCAGATGAGGGCTTTGCACCTCCGCCCCCGCCGGAGCCCGACAGCCATGTGCTGCTGAAAAATGTCGCCCTCCAGGGCAACATTTACAACGGCACCGGCTACTTCGGTATCGAGGCCAAGCAGCTCTATGTCACCATCGGCGCAGGGGCCTCCCTCCGGGGCGCCATCTCCGCCACCGAGGTAATGCACATCGATGAGCATGGAAACCAGAACACCCACTTCACCAAGGAGCAGTATTACTACCTGGGCCATGTGCGCCACCGCAATTTCTTCAACGGAGACAACATCCTGGAGGTGACAGTGGCCCAGGGCGGCACCTGGGAAGTGACCGGGCCGGGCATCCTCTCCGCCCTGACACTGGAGCCCGGCGGCGTCCTCCTGGGCACTGTCACCGTGGACGGTGCGCCGGTTATCCCCGAGGCGGGGAAAACCTACCGGGGCACAATCGAAGTTAATTGCATCCAATAATAAAAATTACCCGCCCACAGGCGGATGGGGTGTTCCTACTTTTCTTTCAGCAGCGAAAGAAAAGT
>CAZRNK010000048.1:0-10048 GCA_964601435.1 uncultured Oscillospiraceae bacterium
CATAAAGTCAAAGGCGGAAATCAGGGAGACCCCCTTCCCCTGCTCCAGCCACAGCCCGGGGAGGTTGCCCTCGTTGGACTCCAGCACCACCTGGGGGGCAAACCCCGCCGGGCGGCAGCAGGCCTCTGTCAAAGAGCGGCTGATGCCCACATTATTGCAGATAAACTTCTCCTGGCGCAGCTCCTCCAGCCGGACGCCGCCCCGGCCGGCCAGGGGATGGTCCTGACGGACCAGGACACACACGCGCATATCCAGCAGGGGCAGCCAGTCAAATTCCTCCCCCTCCGGTCCCTGAAAGGTGATGGCAAAGTCCAGCGTGCCCGCGGAGAGCATCTCCCGGATGCTCTCGCAGCTGGCCAGGAACTGGTTGACCAGAAGATTTTCCTCGGGCCGCTCCCTGGCGAAGGCCTGGAAAAAGCCCTCATAAAAATATTGGAGGGAGCAGGCGATGGAAATTTTCCGGTTCTCCCCGCCCCGCATCTCCTCCAGCTTGGCCTGGCCGCTCTCCAGAATGGCAAAGGCCCGCTCCACATAGGAGAGGTAGGTCCGCCCATAGTCGTTGAGGCGGATTTTTCCATGCTGCCGCTCAAAGAGGGAAATCCCCAGGGTATTTTCCAAGCGGGTCATGGCGTTGCTCAGATTGGGCTGGGAGATATGGAGCAACTCCGCCGCCCGGGTGATGTTCTCCGTCCTGGCCACGGCGCGGAAGTATTCCAGCTGGGACAGTTCTTTCATGGCAGTTCCTCCTTACGCCGGGCCAATCCCTGATTTGTTACATTTTTAATTATAGTAAATTTCCGAAAAAAATGCAATGGCGTTCCCAAAGAAATAGCGCCCATTCAAACAGTTATATCGTTTTCGATATACCCCACGAAAAAATATATATTAGACAAAAATTTCACAGCATTTATAATTGTTTTTGTAGATTCATACCAGCACAGGACCCTGATTCACCTGCTACATCCCCGGATTTACCTTGGCTGTCGGGCCGCAGCGCGGCCTGAACAATATAGGAAAGGATGAGACACTATGAAAATCAGACGTGCATTTTTTCTCCTGCTGGCCCTGCTCCTGTGCTTTGGCATGACGGCGGGGTGCGCCGGCGGCGGGACGTCCACCCAGGCACCCACTCAGGCCCCGGCCGCAACGGAGGCCCCCGCAGCCACGGAGGCGCCGGCGGAAACCGAAGCGCCGGCGGAGACAGAGGACCCGGCGGCAGGCACCCTCTACGGCGCCTGGGACTTTGAAACCCATGTCTCCCTGCCCCTGACGGAGGAGACCGTCACCTTCACCTACTGGATGCCCACCCAGCCCTTCATGGCCTCCTTTGACGCGGACTACGCCACCCTCACCTACTTCCAGGAGATGGCGGCGCGGACCAATGTGGAGCTGGAGCTGTCCACCGTGGTGCTCTTCGCCGCCCAGGAGCAGTTTAACATTCTGTCCGCCGCCGGGGACTACCTGGATATGATGGAGGGCATCGGCGACATGTATGTGGGCGGGCCCGGCGCCGCCATGGAGGACGGCGTCGTGGTGGCCTTAAACGACTATCTGGACGACTACATGCCCAACTACAAGGCCTGGCTGGAGTCGGATATTGACTACCGGAAGGCCTGCATGACCCTGGAGGGGGACCTCTGGTGCGCCGGCTACCTCTTTGCCGATGAACAGATTCAAAACGCCGGCACCCTAATCCGCGCCGACTGGCTGGAGGATTTGGGGCTTGCCGACCCTGTCACCTATGACGACTATCACGACGTTTTGGCCGCCTTCCAGACGGAGTACGGCGCCACGCTGTGGTTCGACCAGTACACCTACAGCCGCTATAACGTCCTCAACGCCGGCTATGACTGCGCCCTCTATCAGACCACCATGGGCACTGAGCCCTTCCTGTACCTGGACGGCCAGGTGGTCTACTCCCCCGTCACCGATGAGATGCTGGGCTGGGTCACGCTGCTCAACCAGTGGTGGAGCGAGGGGCTTATTTTCCCCGACTTTATGACCAACGACACGGATTTGCCCGACCACGAGGATGTGGCCCAGGGCAATATCGGCATCTGGGTCGCCGACTGGGAGACCTGGGAGTACTACGAAACCCTGGGGGACATCACCCTGAAGGCACTGGCCGCCCCCCGGCAGACCCCGGACCAGGAGCTCCACGTGGGGATGCAGTCCCAGTGCATGCAGGGTTCGGTTTCCATCACCAGTGTCTGTGACAATGTGGAGCTGGCCTGCCGCTACTTAGACTACCTCTACACCTATGACGGCTACATCCTGGCCAACTACGGCGTGGAGGGCGAGGGCCTCCAGTTCAACGCCGAGGGCGAGCCGGAGTTCACCGATTTGGTGGTCGCCAGCGACGAGCACTCCGCCATCGTGGGCGCGGTGCTCTACGCCAAGTACGGCGGCGCGGGCCTGTGCGAAAACAGCCGGACCATGCGGGACGTGGGCGACCGGGAGCTGGCCGCCATTGATTTGTGGACCCATGACGGGGACGACGCGGCCATGATGCCCTATTACAACATGTTCACTGCCGAGGAGACGACGGAGGCCGCCTCCATCATGGCGGAAATCTCCACCGTGGTGAAGGAAAACCTGGCCCGCTTCGTCATTGGCGAGCGGCCCCTGAGCGAGTGGGCGGACTATGTGGCCACGGTGGAGAGCATGGACCTGGCCAGGGCCACGGAAATCTACCAGACCGCCTATGACCGCTACAACAGCCTGGACTTCGCCCTTTAACACAGCAGACAATCCAGAATTTACCTGAAAAAAACACAGCACATCCGGCGGGGGGCGGCTTCGCCCCCCGCCGGGCAGGAAGGAGCGCTTTATGCTGGATACCCGATACAAAAACCCCGCCCTCTCCCCGGAGGAGCGGACGGAAATCCTCCTGGGCCAGATGACCCTGGAGGAAAAGATTGCCCAGATTGTGGGCAACGGCGTCATGGCCGGGGAGCTGCCCAACATTGCAGAGGCCTTGCCCCACGGGGCCGGACACATCAACGGCACCTTCCTCCTGGGGGAGGAAAACGCGGAGGCCCGGGCGGCGAGCATCGAGAAAATCCAGCGGTATATGGTGGAGGGCACCCGGCTGGGCATCCCCGCGCTGTTTCACATGGAGGCCGTCAGCGGCTCCTTCTATACCGACGCCGCCGTCCCCCCTGCCGCCATCGCCATGGGGGCGACCTTTGACACCGAGGCTGTGGAGGACATGGCCTGTTTCATCGGGCGGCAGAACCGGGCCGAGGGCTATCACCACGCCTTCGGGCCTGTGCTGGATTTGGGCCGGGACCAGCGCTGGGGCCGCCTGGGGGAGACCTATGGCGAGGACCCCACCCTGGTGTCTGAGATGGGCGCGGCCTTCATCCGGGGCATCCAGGGCCGGGGCGACCTGCGGCGCGGTGTGGGCGCCACAGGCAAGCATTTCCTGGCCTATGGCATGAACGACGGCGGCCAAAACCTGGGCAACCAGCGGGCGACGCCCCGGGAGCTGCGGGAAGTCCACGCAAAGCCCTGGGCCGCCGCAATTGAGGCGGGGCTCTCCACCGTCATGAACGCCTACGGCATCATCGACGGGGAGCCCATCGTCTCCTCCCCGGACATCCTCCGGCGGCTCCTCCGGGAGGAGCTGGGCTTTAATGGCCTGGTGGTGGCGGACTACTGCTCCGTGGAGCGGTGCGTGGACAACTGGGACACCTGCGAGACCTATGCCGACGCGGGGGAGGCCGCCCTCCGGGCGGGGCTGGACGTGGAGCTGCCCGACCCCAAGTGCTTCAATGAGGAATTTCTCGCCCGGGTGCGGGAGGGCCGGATTCCCATGGACCTTATAGACGCGGCGGTGTGCCGCGTCCTGGAGCTGAAATTCCGCCTGGGCCTCTTCGAGCACCCCTACCCCGACTACGCGGCCATTGCCGCAATTCGCGCCGAGCCGGAGCGGACAGTCCTCCCGGAAAAGCTCTGCCGGGAGGCGGTGGTGCTCACCAAAAACACGGGGAACCTCCTGCCACTGAAAAAGGGCGCCAAAATCGCCCTCATCGGCCCCCACGCCAACTGCCTGCGCCTCCTCTTCGGCGGGTATATGTACGCCCCCATGCTGGAGATGAAGGCCCGCCTCAGCGAGATGTTCATCGGCATGGAGGGCATGGGCGGCGCCGTGGAGGCGGCCAAGCACAAGCCCCTCCTGGTGCTGGAGGACATCGAGGCGGAAATCCGCCGGCGCTACCCCTGGGCAAAGACCCTCCTGGCTGCCCTGGGGGACTATACCGAAAACATCGCCTGGGCTCAGGGCTGCGACGTGACGGGCACGGACACCTCCGGGTTTTCGGAGGCCCTGGCGCTGGCCCGGGAGGCCGACGTGGCCGTCCTGGCCCTGGGGGGCCGGGGGGGCTGGATTCCCGGGTGCACCTCCGGGGAGGGGGTGGAGTATCCCCATATCGGCCTCCACGGCGTCCAGGCCGCCCTGGCAAAGGCGGTGCTGGACACCGGCAAGCCCACTGTCATTATCCACATGGATGTGCGCCCCATGGCAGAGCCGGAAATCACCGAGGCCGCCGGGGCCGTCCTGGAGGCCTGGCACCTGGGCGCCAGCGGCGCCGGGGCCATCGCGGACATCCTCTTCGGGGCGGTAAACCCCTCCGGCAAGCTGCCCCTCACCTGCGCCCGGGGGGAATACCAGCTCCCCATGTATATGGGCCAGCCCCGCGCCACCGGCTTTGCCCGGGCCCTGCGGCCGGGGGAGCCGGACGCCTATCAGCCCCTCTTCCCCTTTGGCCACGGCCTGAGCTATACCACCTTTGCCTACTCGGATTTGCGCCTGAGCCAAACAAATATAGACGCCGGCGGCACTGTCACTGTATCCTGCAAGGTGAAAAACACCGGCGCTGTCCCCGGCCGGGAGACGGTGCAGCTGTATTTCTCCGACGTCCTGGCCTCCCTGGTGCGGCCGGGGCAGGAGCTGGCGGGCTTCCAGAGCGTCACCCTCGCGCCGGGGGAGGAGAAAACCGTCTCCTTCCACCTGGCGGCGGCCCAGACCGCCTTCATCGGAAAAGACGGGGATTATATTGTAGAGCCGGGAGAAATCCGCCTGATGGTGGGCGCTTCCTCCCAGGACATCCGCCTCCGGGGCAGCTTCACCATCACCGGGGAAACCGTCCATGCCCCCCGGCGGCCCGCCTTCTGCGCCAGCTGCGTGGAATAAGAAAGGAGTTTTGCGAAAATGGAAGGAAAACGCGCCCTCATCCTCTATTCCTCCCTGACGGGGAACACCGCCGCCGTGGCGGAGGTGATGGAAAAGCGGCTGCAGCACTACCGCTTTGAGACCTTCAGCCTGAACCTAACGCCCAAGGTAAACTGGGACGAGGTGCGGGCGCAGACCTATTTTGACGACTATGACTTCATCTGCCTGGGCAGTCCCATTATCGCCGGGCTCCCCTTTGAATATCTCAGTGACTGCCTGGGGCTGACCCCCTGGAAACGGACCGGGTCCTCCCCCGGCCACGGCACCCGGCCGGAGGATTTGACCTTCCGCCGGGAGGGCGTCCCCCTCCCCGGCATCCGCAACCCCAACTGGAAGCGGGCTTACGGCCTGGTCTTTGCCACCTATGGGGGCAGCTTTTACGGCCCGGAGGAGTGCCGGGCCACCCTGGAAATTTTAAAGCAGTACCTCCAGCTCCGGAGCGTGGCCACGGTGGGCATGTACGCCTGCTGCGGAAAGCTCGCCTACCACAAGGAGCCGGAGGGCGTCACCCTGCGGACCTACACCGACGCGGCGGGGCAGGCCCACACCGGCACCGTATTCAGCCACTTCGACACCCCCAACCGGCCCTATCCCCGGGATTTACAGCGGGCGGAATTTCTCATTTCCGACATCATCGAGGACTATTTTTACACATCGGACGGCACGCCCCGGGCGCCCGAGAGCGTCTATCTGTCCATCAGCTAGAGAAAGGGAGGAGACAGCCATGCAGCAGCGGCGCGCATTGATTTTATACGCCACCATGACGCAGAACACCGAAAAGATTGCCCGGAGCTTTCAGGAGGTCCTGGAGCACTACAAATTCCAGGTAACGGTGTTCCGCCTCACCCCCAGCGCAGACTTCCAGGGGATGCAGGAGCAGCTTTATTTTGACGACTATGATATAATCTGCCTGGGCAGCCCCATTGTGGCCGGCTCGCCCCTGGGGATTGTCACCAGCGCCCTGAGCCTGGGGGGCAACGGGGGCATCGACAAGGTCATTCTGGACCAGAAGAAGAAAAAGGGCGAGGAGGCCGCCTTCGACCCCAGCACGCCCCTCTTCTCCTGGCGGCGGAATCCGGCCCCCTACCCGGGGGTGCTCAACCCCAACGACAGCCGGCCCCTGGGGGTGGTGTTCTCCACCTATGGCGGCGGCTTCTATGGCTCGGACGAGTGCCTGGCCACCCTGGAGCTCTTGAAGCTCTATCTGAATTTGTACAGCGTGGACGTGGTGGGCAAATTCGCCTGCTGCGGCCGGGAGAGCGGCCCCGCCGGCTATGACCCCGGGGTCAAGCCCAAGGGGGGCGCCACCCCCGCCGCCTTCCGGGACAAAAACGCCCCGGACGCCCCGGTGTGCGACGCCGTCACCTACGCTGACGCGGAGGGGAACGAATTCTTCGGCTCCTATTTCTTCCACTTCAACATGAACAGCAAGCCCAGCCAGCGGGATTTGTGGAAGGCCAAGGCCATGATGGCCGATTTGGTGGAGGACTATTTCTTCTCCTTCGACGGGGCGCGGAAAAAGTCCCTGTCCCAGTATATTTCTCTAAGCTAGGAGGCCCGCTATGCGTATGAAAAGACTTGCGGTTTTGGGCACCGGGGCCATCGGCTGCCTTCTGGGTGGCTACCTTCTCAAAAACGGCCTGGACGTCACCATGCTCTCCGCCTTCCGGCGGGAGACAGCGGACTATTTCAACACCCACGGCCTGGAGGTGAAGGGCATCCACGGGGACTTCCACGTGGATGTACGCGCCGCCGCCCTGGACGATTTACAGGAAAACGATTGCTTTGATGCGGTCTTTCTGGCCCTGAAGGCCAATGATTTGGTGGACGCCGTCACCCGGCTAAAGCCCCATCTGGCCCCGGACAGCTGCGTAGTAACGCTGCAAAACGGCATCAACGAGGAATTTCTGACCCCTATTCTGGGGGAGGCGCGGGTGGTGGCCGGCATCTCCTTTGCCGGCGGGGCGGTGCTGGGCCCCGGCTGTGTCCAGGACCACGACGGCCACTTCGTCATTGGGGAGCTCTCCGGGGAGATTACACCCCGGGCCGAGGCGCTGGTGGAAATCCTGAAAAACGCCCGGCCCGCCCAGGCGGTGACGGACATCCGCGCCTGGCAGTGGCAGAAGCTGGCGGCGGTGGCCACCTCCGTCCCTGCGGCCACCATCTCGGGGGAATATCTCTTCTCCACCTTTGACAGCCCCAAGTGCCAGCGGCTCTTTGCCTACATCGCCTTGGAGGCCCAGGCGGTGAGCGCCGCAGACGGCTGGCCCCAGGAGACCTTCGGCGGGCGCAGCCAGGCGGAGTGGCGCGCCATCGCCGGCGGCGCACCGGCCCCGGAAATCGAGCGCCTGCCCATGCCCGACGGCGTGGTGGACGCCTACACCAAGGACATCCGGGCCCATCTGCCCCTGGAAATCGACTATACCAATGGGGCCATTGTCCGCCTGGGGCGGCGCTATGGCGTCCCCACGCCGGCCAACGAGCTGCTGATTGCCACCATCCGGGACATCGAGGCGGGCGCCGCCACGGCGGGCGAGGCCCTCCTGGATGCGGTCCTGGCGCGCCTGGCTGCACTGTAAACACGCCCCAAGCTTTAGGAGGAATCCAGCTATGAACAACACCTATGAACATGTACTCAGTCCCCTGACCATCTGCGGCAAGACCTACCGCAACCGCATCGGCACCTCCCCCATGAGCCGCTTCGGCATGCACCTGGAGGACGGCTACGCCGAATTCGAGAGCAAGGCCAAGGGGGGCGCCGGCGTGGTCTGCGTGGGCGAGTGCTTCGTGGACGCGGAGTATTCCTGCCGGGAGGACGACCCGCCCCGGGACTACTCTGTCCTCACCGGGGAGACCATGGATTTGGCCCGGAGCTATGCCTCCGTCATCAAGGAAAACGGCGCCATCGCCATGATTGAGCTCAACCACTGCGGCCAGTCCAAGGTGGGCAGCGCCTGCTCCAACAAAATCGCCATTGGCCCCATGGCCTGGGACCAGCCCGACGGCATCCGCAACATCGCCATGGACGAGGCCATGATGCAGCACGTGGCGGACAATTTCGCCCAGTGCGCCTACTTCATGAAGGTTGCGGGCTTTGACGGGGTTGTCCCCTTCTGCGGCCACGGCTGGCTCCTCCACCAGTTCCTCTCCCCCCGGATGAACCGCCGGACGGACAAATATGGCGGCAGCCTGGAAAACCGGGCCCGCTTCCCCATGCTGGTGCTGGAAAAGATTCGGGAGCGCTGCGGCACCGGCTTCATCATCGAGCCCCGCATCAGCGGCGAGGAGGCCGTCCCCGGGGGCATGACCAAGGAGGAGTCGGCCCGGTTTGCCCGGATGCTGGCCCAGGCGGGGCTGGCGGATATCATCCAGGTGTCCCAGGGCATCTACCGGGAGCCGGTGCGGAGCCGGGAGTTCTCCACCATGTTCCACGAGCCGGCCTGCAACTCCCACATCTCCGCCTACATCCGGGAAGTCTGCGGCCTGCCGGTGTCGGTGGTGGGGGGCATCAACTCCCCGGAGCTCATCGAGCAGATTCTCGCCGAGGGCCGGTGCGACATCGCCCTCCTGGGCCGGCAGAACTTCGCCGACGTGGAGATGGGCAGAAAGCTGGCTCAAGGCCAGCCGGACGAAATCCGCCACTGTGTCCGCTGCGGCCGCTGCTTCGGCGGCCCCCACGAGGAGATGGAGGCGGGCGCCGCCGCGGCGCCCCCTGCCCCGCCCATGTGCACCGTCAACCCCATGTACGCCCGGGAAATCCTCTCGCCCCTGCCCAAGGTGCCCCCCAAGGGGGGCAAGCGGGTCCTGGTGGTGGGCGGCGGCCCCGGCGGGCTGACTGCGGCCATTTATGCCGCCGATTTGGGCCACCAGGTCACCCTGGTGGAAAAGGAAAACTACCTGGGCGGCCTCCTGCGCTTTACGGACTATGATGTCCACAAGACGGATTTGCGCTTTTTCAAGGACCAGCTGGGCCGCCGGGCCCGGCGCCGGGGGGTGGACATCCGGCTCAATACCCCCATGACCGTCGGTCTGCTGGAAGCGCTCAAACCCGACCACATCATCTGCGCCGTGGGCTCCCACCCCACCGTCTTGCCCATCCCCGGCATTGAGTCGGCCATCCACGGCCTGGAGGTCTACTACCACCCGGAGAAGGTGGGCCACCGGGTTATTATGGTGGGCGGCGGCCTGGTGGGCTGCGAGACGGGCCTCCACTTAGCGGACACCGGCCACGAGGTGACCATCATCGAGATGGCCGACGAGCTGGCCGCAGAGGCCAAGGACAGCGCCAGGCTCCACCGGATTATGCTCCTGGATTTGCTGGCGGAAAAGACCCATGCCTACACGGGCCTGAAATGCTCCGCCCTCAGCGCCACCACCGTCCGCGCCCTGGATAAGGACGGCGTGGAGCACGTGTTCGAGGGGGACACCGTGGTCTACGCCCTGGGGATGCGCGCCAACGACCAGGAGGTGGAGCGGCTGCGGGCCATGGCCGGGGACATCCCCTTTACCCCCATCGGGGACTGCGTCCGGGCCCGCCAGGTGGCCCAGGCGGGCTTTGAAGCCGTCACGGCGGTGTACACAATTTAATTTACTTTTTCCGCCTGCGGGCGGGACGGAGGGCGATACTTTTCTTTCACCAGCGAAAGAAAAGTATCCAAAAGAAAGTTTTTCTCCTTTGCGAAGGGGACGAAGGCGGTACTTTTCTTGTTCCTGCAAGAAAAGAAACCAAAAGAATATTTTCCACCCATTTCTTTCTTCAGCGAAAGAAACGGGTGGAGCCCAAAGAAGCGCCGTCAAAGGGGGATAGCCAAC
>CAZRNK010000049.1:0-10036 GCA_964601435.1 uncultured Oscillospiraceae bacterium
CCATCTGTATGTCTAAAAGCAGCAGATTGGCTGCCTCCGCCCCGGAAAGCAGCGCTTCTTTCAGGGCCTGTGCAGACGGGTAGCCGGATACTGCATGTTCTGTGCCCCGTTCTGTAAGGATGCTGCTGCAGAGAGCACAGAGCTCCCGACACATTTGGGAATCATCTTCACACACCGCAACGCGGTACATTTTCTGGCCCTCCTTATAAAATATGCAAAACCTATAGCAGTAAATAGGCCACAAGGGGAATTGTAACAACAGAGAGGACTGTCGTCACAAATACACTCCGGGAGGCCAGGGCCTGGTCTCCCCCATACTCAATGCAAATCATCGTGGCATTGGCTGCCACCGGCGTAGCCGCCAGCAAAACGATGGTGCCCAATACGGTTGCATCTGTAACGAAAAAGTGCAGGACAAACCAGACCAGCACTGGCGCCAGAATCAGGCGGATTGGAGCAAAGGCATAAATTCGCCAATCCCCCAGCACCTCCCGCAGCGGCATTTTCCCCAGGGAGGCGCCAATTACCAGCATGGCCATAGGTACCGTCATATCCCCCAGCAGGTTGACTGCCTCGGACAAAAAACCAGGCACCGGAATTTGAAAGAAAAATATAATCAGCGCAATCAAGGTGGCAATCAGCGGCGCGTTCACAAACAGCCGCCAATCAAACGCACGCTTCTCCCCAGAGACAAATACAATCCCCAGGGTATAAATCAGCAGGTTAAAGGGCATGTTGCACAGCGCCGCATAAAAAACTGCCTCGCTGCCAAAAACCGAGGCGATAATGGGAAAACCCATAAAGCCTACATTGCCAAAAACTGTGGCAAACCGATACATGCCGGCAGCAGGCTCCTTTACCCGCAGCACTTTTGGCACCAGAAGGGCCAAGGCGATTAAAAGTGCATACATGATAAAGGTGTAGAGCAAAATCAGCAATACATCGATTGCACCCATCGTCAGCTCTGTCCCCATTACGGAGCCTAAAATCATCGCGCTCTGAACGACGTGCAGCAGCAGCCGGGAGAGCTTCTGGTTGGCCGTGTCGTCAGTAATGCCCGTTTTATAGGCCGCAACGCCCACAATCAGCAGCACAAGCAGCACAAGCATCTGATTGACAATCGATGAAATCTCCACAAGTATCCCTCAAATTCCTACAGCCCAAGAATTATCTGGGCAAACATAAAGTAGATAAGCAGCGCGACAGCATCCACAATGGTGGTGATAAAGGGGCTGGCCATCACTGCCGGGTCAAACCCCACCCGCTTTGCCAGCATGGGGAGCGTACACCCCACCAGCTTGGCAAAAATAACGGTCGCCACCATGGTCAGGCAGACAACAGCGGCCACTGCCGCTGTGACATCCGTGTTGCCCAAAAGGAGCCGGTCAACCAGCAGGATTTTTGCAAAGTTGGTCACTGCCAGAGTGATGCTGCACAGTATCGCTACCCGAAATTCCTTCCAAATAACCCGGAGCAAATCAGAAAACTCAATATCGCCCAAGGAAAGGCTGCGGATAATCGTGGTGGAGCTCTGGCTGCCGGAGTTTCCGCCGGTATCCATAAGCATGGGGATAAAGGCCACCAGGGCCGCCTGGGCCGCTAAGGCATCTTCAAAGTAGGTGAGGATGATGCCGGTAAACGTAGCGGAAATCATCAGCAGCAGCAGCCAGGGAATCCGGTTTTTCCAGATTTCAAAGATAGTCAAACGCATATAGGACTTATCCGATGGCGTAATGGCCGCCATCTTCTCCATGTCCTCGGTTGCCTCCTGCTCAATAACGTCCAGGACGTCGTCAACCGTGACAATCCCTACCAGCCGCCCCTCCAGGTCCACAACCGGGATAGCCAGCAAGTCATAGTCAGAGAATTTCTCTGACACCTCTTCCTGGTCGTCTGTGGTAGTGGCATAGATGACATTGGTGTCCATGATGTCAGAGAGGATGGCCTCGTCGTCACTGAGCAGCAAATCCTTGACGGTGACAACCCCTTCCAGCCGCCGGTCTGCGCTGGTCACAAAGCAGGTGTAAATGGTCTCCTTGTCCTCGCCGATTCTCCGGATGCGGGCAATGGACTCCCGGACGTTCATGTATTTTTTCAAGTCCACATACTCCGCCGTCATAATACTGCCGGCAGAGTTCTCCGGATATTTCAGATACTGGTTGATTAAGTCCCGCGTCTCCTTGGTGGCTGTGCGCATCACACGCTTGACCAGATTGGCGGGAAGCTCCTCCATCATGTCCACAGCATCGTCCAGATACAGCTCCTCCACGATGCTGGCCAGCTCCGTATCCGGAATGGCGTTGATGATATGTTCCTGGGCCTCCACATCCAGATTGGCAAAGACCTCCGCGCCCGTGTCCTTGGAGAGCATTCGGAAAACCATGGCCATTTGCTGCGGCGGCAGGGTCATCAGAAATTCTGCCACGTCAAACTCGTTCATTTCCTCCAGCCTGGACTGGAGCTCCCGGAGCTTTCGGGTATTCAAAAGCTGCAAAAGCTCTTCCTGCTGGGTTTCAAGGTCTTTGTTTTCCATATCAAGCCCACCTTTCCGGGCGTGTGCGCCCCGATGCCTGTGTATTAAATGCCCAGATACGCCTTCTGCTGCTGGGTCAACGTGTCAATTTCAATATCAGAGGCAGCCAACTTCAGCCGGGCCACCGTCTCGTCCAGGTCTGCAGGTACGTTGATACAGCCCGGCTGCAGCGTATCCCGGTGCTCCGCCAGGTAGCGGACACACAGCGCCTGGAGGGCAAAGCTCATATCCATAATCTCCGCCGGGTGCCCATCCCCGGAGGCCAGATTCACCAGCCGCCCTTCCGCCAGGACAAAGAGGGTGCGCCCATCCGGCATTCGATAGCCCTGGATATTCTGCCGGGCCGTATACTGCTCGACGCAGGTACGCGCAAGATAGTCCATATCAATTTCCACGTTAAAGTGTCCGGCGTTGGCCAGGAGCGCGCCATCGCGCATTTTCTCCAGGACAGCGGCGCCCAGAATATCCCGGCAGCCGGTGACACAGACAAAAATGTCCCCAATCGCCGCCGCCTGGGCCATGGGCATGACACCAAATCCGTCCATGTGGGCCTCCAGGGCCCGGACAGGGTCCACTTCTGTAACAATCACCTGGGCGCCCAGGCCCTTAGCCCGCATGGCCACGCCTTTGCCGCACCAGCCGTAGCCGGCCACTACAACCTTCTTCCCTGCCACAATCAGATTGGTGGTCCGGTTGATGCCGTCCCACACAGACTGGCCGGTTCCGTAGCGGTTATCGAAGAGATGCTTGCACTGGGCGTCATTTACCAGCACCATGGGGAAGCGCAGCGTCCCCTCCCGGGCCATGGTGCGAAGTCTGTGAATGCCGGTTGTCGTCTCCTCGCAGCCGCCGATGACGCCCGGAATGAGGTGGGTAAACTTAGTGTGCATCAAATGCACCAGGTCTCCCCCGTCATCGACAATGATGTTGGGCCCAGCGGAGAGAACCGCACACAAATGGCGCTCATACTCTTCCGGCGTAGCGGCATGCCAGGCGTGGACGTCGATGCCCCCCGCGGCCACTGCCGCCGCCACATCATCCTGGGTGGACAGCGGGTTGCAGCCGGTGACGTGCATTTCCGCTCCCCCCTGGGCCAACACCCGGCAGAGGTAGGCGGTCTTGGCCTCCATGTGGACAGACAGCGCTATGCGCAGCCCCGCCAATGGTTTTTCCTTTTCAAACTGGGCGCTAATTGCCTGGAGAACCGGCATGTGGGCGCTGGCCCACTGGATTTTCCGTTCCCCGTCCGGGGCGAGGGCGATATCCCGAATTTCACTCATTTTCCTTCTCCGTCCTTTCCGTATGGCGAAAACAGGCCCAGGCGCTGTGCGATTTTCTGCACCTCATAGCGGACGCGCCCGGCATCTATCCGGGTGGGCGCTCCCCCTTCCAGCACAACCTCGCCGCCGCTCAGAACCGTATGGGCCGCAAGTCCACTGCCCGCATAGGCCAGGGCGCTCGCCGGTTCGGCACAGGGCTGCAGGGCGCACTGGCGCATATCAAAGAGGGCGATGTCTGCACGCATCCCCGGCTCCAGCTCCCCCCGGTCAGCATAGCCCAGGGCCTGCGCCCCCCAGCAGGTGGCCATGCGAAAGACTTTCCCAGCATGGATATCCGGCTGGAGCAGGGCGGTAAGGCCCATTTCCCGGAGAATGCTGAGCCGGTTGTTGCTGGCGGTGCTGTCCGTGCCCAGACAGAGCCGGATTCCCCGCCGGAGCATCTCCCCGGCCGGGGCCACACCATTCATCAGCTTTAAGTTGCTTGCGGGATTCAAGGCAACAGCTACACCCCGCTCGGCCAGTAAATCCATATCGGAGGCAGAGAGCTGCACGCAGTGGGCAGCCACCGTCCGGGGGCCCAAAACCCCGCACTGGTCATAAAACTCCGCCGGGGAACAGCCATAGCGCTCCCGGACAGTCTCCGTCTCGGCTACGCTCTCCGCCAGATGGGTGTGGATGCCCACGCCCCACTCCGCGGCACGCTCCGCAACTGTCCGGAGGTAGCCCGCATCGCAGGTATACGGGGCGTGGGGCGCCAGCATAAAGCTGAGGGAGGGCTCGCCGCAGAATGCCTCCATCTCCGCCCTGGCTTCCCGAAGGCGGCGTGCGCCCCCTTCCTGGTCGTCGTCACCGCCGGTGAGGCCGCGGCTGAGCACAGCGCTCATGCCAATGTCCAGCGCTGCCTGTGCCGTGGCGTTTGGAAACATATGCATGTCCAGAAACGAGGTAACGCCCCCCTGGAGCATCTCCACGCACCCCAGAAGGGTGCTCCAGTAGGCGTCCTCCGGCGTCAGCTGCTCCTCCAGGGGCATAACCCGCTGGAACAGCCAGGTTGTAAAATCCAAATCATCCCCGCACCCCCGGAGCACCGTCATATAGGCGTGGCTATGGGCGTTGATAAACCCCGGTACCACCAGCATGTTGCGTCCGTCAATGCGCCTGTCCGGCTGAAAATCCGGGAGTTCTCCCCCGACAGCGGCAATTTTCCCATTCTCAATCCATATGTCTATATCCCGATAAGTTCCCTTTGCCGTATGGCAAAGGGCGGCTTTTTCAATCTGTATTTTCATGGTTCGACTCCTTTTTGCGATTCCATAATATATTATCATTCTATCTGCGCAAAGACAAGTTAAATTCCCATAAATCTGCATAGAAACCTGCACAAAAAATCCGCGGAGTAAACCCCGCGGTTATAGAAAAATTCCGCCGAAGAGTCCAGTTTCTCTCCGGCGGAGGCAGTGTGACAGCTTTTCTTTGCAGCCTGGCATAATGGGGACGTTTAAACACCTACAAACCGCATAGCCAGCCAGGCTATCCCGGCGGCCACCGCCCCCAGGGCCGCGTAAATGCCGGCGGGAAGACGCGCCAGCAGGCGCTCCTTTGCCGCCCCGCAGGTCTTTAAATAAGCGTTGGCTGCTTGTGTAGCCTGATGCAGAATCCGCTCCGGGTCCTGTCCAACCTTCCGTAAATAATCCTCCCGCACAACAAAAATTGCCTCTTCAAAAATTTTCTTGTCCGGGGATTTTACCACGATAATGCGTTTTTGTGTTCCTTTCACCACGGGCCTGTCCTCCTGTACGGCGGGATACTTTTTCCATGTAGCTCCATTCTACCCGTTCCCGTCGGGACTTATACAGCCTGAAAAGTGTCAGGCCCGATTGTCTACATAAATCGCCAGAACCGTCATATCATCACTGCAGCCATACTGCTTTACAGCGCCCTGGAGGGCCTCTTTTGCCAGCTCCTTCGTCTCCCCGCCGTCCCAGTTTGCCAGAATGCCCCGCAGCCAGGCGTCCTCCTCTTGAACGAGGATGCCGTCGCTGACAATCAGCGCCAGGGCGCCGGGGCGCAGTTTCATCCGCACCACATCCGGCGCAGCCCCCTCGCCGGCGCACAATCCGGCGGCCAGGCTCTGCCCCTTAATTCTGCGCACCATCTTACCTGTACGGATATAGGATGGAGCGGCGCCATACTTATATAGGCTTGTCTCCCCGGTGAAGAGGTTGATGCACATTAAATCTACTGTCGCAAACCCCCATTCCTCGCCATTTTTCAAAAGCATAACGGAGTTGAGCACCTTCATGGCCGTCCCCGGCTCCACACCGGCCTTTAGGAACCGCTCCAGAATCCGCACCGCGGCAATGCTCTCCCGGGCCGCCTCCTCCCCGCTGCCCATGCCGTCGGAGAGAATCACACACAGCACCCCCTGGTCGGTTTTAAAATACGTGCCGCGGTCGCCGCTGACCGTCTCGCCCCGCTTTTTCATAGCGGCAATGCCTACAGATACGGCCAGGGGCTCCGCCTCCAGGAGCAGCAGGCGGTTTTCCCGCAGGGCCTCCTCTGCGGAAGACCGACACAGACGAACGCCCAGGACAGAGGAGAGCTTTTCCAAATACCCCTCCCCCCGGAGCAGCGGCGCCAGATGTCTGCTCTCCACTGTGGCCCGAAGGCGGCCGCTTTTGTCCCGGAACACCGAGACATCCGCCTCAATGTCCATCGTGCGGAGGTAGCGGATGAGCCGCCGCTCCGCCAGGGGGTCGCTGCCCCCGGCTGCGCCCAGCTCCTGGGCCACGTCCTCCATAATGGTGGCCATGTCTGCATACTGGCCATAGGCGGCGGTGCGGTTTTCCTCCAGGCGGCTGCGGAACTGCTTGCGATACATCAGCGCCCGGATTTCTCCGTTTACCGAGGCGAGAAAGGCGTATGCAGAGGGGCATTTTTCCCAGAACCGCTGCGGCATGTCCTCCCGGGTGAGCCGGCCGTTCTTCATCATCACAGGGGTTACGTCATTCATAATGGAGAGGGTGTCCATATAGTCTGTCTGCCAGCACTGGTTCTTCTGCTTGCAGGTTGCACAGACGGCGTCCGCGGCCCTGTCAAAGATGCGGGCCACATCGTTGTCGTTTGCCGACTCTTCCAGGCTCTTGCGCACTGTATCGTACAAATCCCGAAAGGCCTCCCCGGTGCGGCGGATACGGCCCGCGCTATAGCGCCGGAGCCCGGCCTCCCCGCTTCCTTGAGGGCTGCGCTGGAGGGCAGAGCCCACCTGATTCAAAAGCCCTGCAGGCAGTATCATGAATATGACGGAGGCGGCAAAGCACTCATACAGGGCTTCCAGGCGCATTCCGTCCCCCCAGGTCCAAACGATGGCGACAGCATCGGCCAGCACATAGCTCACCAGGAAGAAAAGCCGCCCGTGTTTGGAAAACATACCGGCAATCAGGCCGGAAAAGGCATAGGCCATTGTAAACACCGGCGCTCCCCCGGCACTTATGTCCATGGCCAGTCCCAGCGCCGCCCCGGCAGCGGCGCCCGCCAGCAGCCCGCCGCGGAAAGCGAGCGCCATCACGACCAGAACGGCCAGCAGCCTGCCGATGGAAATGACGCCGAGAATGCTGATGCGGGCAAAGGCCATCAGGATACACGACAGCAGAATAACCAGGCTGACGCCCCGGCGCAGTTCGGCGGTTTCGGACTCCGGCGTCTCATCCGAGAGGGCGATGCGAAAGAAATAGGTCGTTCCAGCCGCCAGGAGGACCTCTGTGAGCATACGAACCACTGCAGGAATGTCCCCTGCTGCTTCATATGTATTGAGAAAGCCGGTAATGGCCGCAATCATGGCCGTTACCATGGGCATAAACCAGGCAGTCTTATACAGCTTCAGCCCCTGAAAAATAAAAGAAGCCGTATATACCAGCACACAACAGGCCACATAGCGGATACCCCAGGCGAAACCGCCCAACAGCAAATAGCTGCCGGATGCCCCAAGCAGACACATGGCCCCGGCCAGGCCGCCCCCCGCCTGGGCTACAATCCCAATCCCAAAAGGCGCGCACACCTGAAAAATCCGGCCCGACGCCAGGGTAAAGCCAAGCAGAACATGGAGCAGGCAGCTTAGGGCACGCAGCAGCTCCGGCTTGTCCTTCCATATGGCCCCCGAGCCCACGGCCCGGGCAATCGACACCACTCTTCCTCTCACAGTCAACGCAGGTCCCTCCTACAAATACGGTTAACATAAATTATACTTATGACAAATAAAAAAGCCGGTCAAAACCCGCTGTTGACTTCAAGTATTTTCCGTTGAGAAATGTGGAATCTGGCATAAATTCTACTTGCACAAGATACAAAAATCGCATACAATAAGCAGTATAAGGAAAGGGGGCGCATGCCATGCCGACAGAAACAGAAATCAAACTGCAAATGGATGACCCGAGTATCATTCAGAAAGTGCAGGAGAGTGAATTTGTTACCCGTTTTATCCGGGAAGGATTCCAAACCATACAGATGCATTCTGTTTACTATGATACGCCAAACTGGGACCTTTTCAATGCTGGCTACCATTTGCGTATCCGTTCCGATGGAACCATGGTGGTTGCCTCCTTAAAGCAGGGCAGCATTGACAAGGAAAAACACAAGGGCCTATGTATCCGGAAAAAATGGCTCTGTACAGCTGAAAGTGTGGACACTGCTATTGACCGGCTGTTGATGCTGGGTGCGCCGGAAGAACTGCGTGCTATCGTGGGAAACCGGCCCCTGCTCGAAAGCGCCAGCGCCACTTTTACCCGCACACAGAATACCTTATATATGGAAAACGGCCAGGTAGCTGAGCTGGCGATGGACAACGGTACGCTGTCTGCCGGCGGTAAAACCATGCCTTTCCTGGAGATGGAGCTGGAAATTCTTTTCGGCAATTTAAATGCATTTCATCCCTTCTGCGACGGGCTTTCCCAACAGTTTGGGCTCTCCCCAGCCGTACTTACAAAATATGAAAAAGCCCATCAAATGGCTGTAAGCTAAAGAGCCGCACAAATTTATGAAAAAGAAAATCCGCTTACTTCTCAATTAAAAGGGAAGATAGGCGGATTTTTCTGGATTGATGATGCAACTTTGTGTATTTAGCCACATAAACTGTATGCATATCATCTGCAACGAAAGAGAGGACTCATATGAAAGCCAAACATTTTTCCCGTTGCATAGCTCTCCTGTGCAGCCTGGCCCTGCTGCTCTCCGGCGTGGCCCAGGCCGCTGTATTGGGGGATGAATTGGATGCATATACTGCCAGCCTGGGCAGCGGCCTGGCCCTGGCCAAGGGCGTGTATTGGACAGGCTCAGATTACCGCCAGGAAAATTACATAGAGGCTTCCCCCGGCGCGGATGTCTTTCCAATCGTCGTCTCCGGGGACACCCTCTGCTCCGGTAAGAGCTTTTCCACCCTGGCTGCGGAGCTGGAGGCCCAGGGCTATCATGTCATCGCCGGCATCAACGGGGACTATTTCAATACCGCCAATTATGAGCCCATCGGCATTGTGGTAGAAAACGGAGCGCTTCTATCCTCGGACGGCGGGCTTGGTGCGATTGGTTTTTGCACTGATGGAAGCGTGGTATTCGGCACACCGGACCTTTCAGCCACCGTTGCATGGGCCGGCCAGAGCTTCCCCCTCTCTACAATCAACAAAGCCCGGACAAACAGCGGCTTTTCCCTCTTTACAGCGCGTTATGCCCCGACCACCAAAAACAGCGGAAGCGGCTATGACATCATTTGCTCTGTGGAAAACAGCCAGCCCCTGACCTTAAATGGGGAAATTACACTCATTGTGGAAGAAATTCTGGAATCAGACGGCGCCATTGCTATCCCGGAGGAAAAGGTTGTCCTCAGCATCAGCGCCAGCGCCGACAGCACATATATGGATGCTGTGGCTGCTCTGGAGGCGGGCAGCCGCATTACGGTGACAACCTCCTGCAATTCACAGTGGCGCGATGTCCAGTACGCCGTCGGCTCCCTCTACCGCCTTGTAGCAGACGGACAGGTTTCTACGGATTTGGATGCCACAGCTGCACCCCGGACTGCCGTTGGCGTCAAAGCAGATGGAACCCTTGTTCTCTACACCATTGACGGCCGTCAGAGCGGCCTGAGCGTAGGCGCCACGATGCAGCAGGTAGCCGAGCGCTTGGTGGAGCTGGGCTGCGTGGATGCAGGAATTATGGACGGCGGCGGCTCAACCAG
>CAZRNK010000050.1:0-3107 GCA_964601435.1 uncultured Oscillospiraceae bacterium
CCCTCCAGGCACTTCAAAAGGCCCTCCGGCAGGGTTTGGCCTGTCTCCTCATTGACAGTGCGCACCTCGCCGCTGCCCTCGGCAGTGCCCATCATCAGCCCCCGGGCCCCTTCATACCGCCCGGTGCCACCGACAATGACATTGGTGAGAATGTCCCGGCGTACCGTCTCTGTACCTTCAGGAATCGCTTCGTCCCCCTCGCCGCGGATACAGAAAATGCCGTCATAGGCGTAAATGTCCCCGTCGGCCAGCCGGTAGATGCAAAACAGGTTGGTGTCATAGACCTCCAGCCAGTCCTCTGTGAAATACTTTTCAATGGGGAAGGCGGCTTTTTCCGGGCAGTCGCCGGCCACACAGTAGTAATGGGACTTTCCAAAGGGGTGGAACCAGCCGATGCCGGAGTGAACGGTCAGCTCTCCGCCGGGCCAGGGTTCCAGCTGGGCATAGCCAGCCTGATAGGCCATACGCACCTGATAGGACATATAGGGGACAAATTCCTCCTGGGCAGCTTCACGAATTTCTTCAGACATGTGGGATACCCTCCAAATCATTTTTGTGTTTTCATACGATAGCGCCTGAACCGTGGTTAAAAAACTTGTGTAAATTCTACCATGGCTGTACGAAAAAAGCAATGGCATGTAGGAAAAAGTGCTGGTTTCAAAGAAAAAACTTGACATGGAGTAAACTCCAGGGCGTACAGTAGAAGAAAAAATTTATGTGAAAGTATGACCCGAGGGGAGATAGGTGCAATGACAATTTCAGAGGTCAGTCGAAAATATGGCGTTTCAGCCGATACACTGCGCTATTATGAGCGGATTGGCCTGATTCCTCCGGTGCCCCGTACCGGGGGCGGCGTCCGGGACTATGACGAGGATACCTGTGGCTGGATTGAGATGATAAAGTGCTTCCGCGCCGCAGGGGTGCAAATCGAGACGCTGCGGGAGTATACCGCCCTGGTCCGCCAGGGGGAAAAGACCCATGCTGCCCGCAAGGCCCTGCTGATAGAGCAGCGCCGGCAGCTGTGCAGCCGGATTGAGGAGATGCAGCACTCCCTGGCATTGCTGGATAAAAAAATTGCAGGATATGATTTGCACTGAAACCCTGAAAATAAAATAGCCGCTGCTGCGGCTATTTTTTTCTTTTGGAAAAGCCGGAAAAGAGGCCTTTTTTCTCATAAGGCTCCCTTTTGATGTCCGTGACAGTGTAGCCTGTGTTGGTGATGGTACTTCGGAGTGCCGCTTCGTCCAACGGCTCCTCAGAGAGAATCAGAGTCTGGTTTTTGCTGTGGGAAGAGCTGACTTTTTTTACCCGGAATGCGCGCCGCACTGCATCGTTGACATGATTTTCGCACATGCCGCACTGCATGCCTTCTACAGAAATTGTATACTGTATCATGCTTGGCCTCCTATTTAGTTAGCTATTGCTAATTCCTTTTTTACTATAACACTTGGCTGTATTTACGTCAACAGAATCCATCCGATTTTCTCAACTGTCTCATTGCATTCTGAAAACAGCTGGGGTATACTCCCAGTGAGGAGGTGGGAAGCCATGGCCAACGAGGAGAAAAAGGATTTTAATGCCATGCTCCACAGGGATGCCGGCATGCCGAAAATCCAAATTGTGACCGATGCGCGGACAATTCAAAAGTATGGGGGAACAAGAATGTATTTTGCGCCGCCGCTTACCTATGATGCGCTGATGCGGCAGGTGCCCTTTGGGAAAGTCATCACAGTTGGAGAACTGCGCCGCTATCTGGCGGAGAAAAACGGCGCAGATTTTACTGACCCCATAACAGCCGGCATTTTCGTCACCATCGCGGCCTGGGCCAGCGTGCAGCGGCAGGGGGATGAGACGCCCTGGTGGCGCACCCTGAAAGCAAATGGGGAACTTAACCCCAAATACCCCGGCGGAGTGGAGGCCCAGCGCGCCCGGCTGGAGGCGGAGGGACACAAGGTGGTGTGCCGGGGCAGAAAAAACCTGCGCTATTATGTCCAGGCATATGAGCAGGTGCTGTTTCATCTGTCGTGAGGAATTTTGTGAGACAGGCTGTGTCTCTTTTTCAGTCGCCGGCCAAATGCGCCTTTTATGTCCTGTCAAACGAGCCCGGCAGGGTGTATACCGGACTCAGAAGGAGGTGAGGAGACCGTGGAGCAAATGAAAATTGGGCGCTTCATCAAAGCGCTCCGAAAGGAAAAGGGGATTACACAAGAGCAGGCAGCGGAAATTTTTGGTGTCTCCCGCAGAACCGTTTCACGGTGGGAGACAGGCAGCAATCTGCCGGACTTGGATGTTCTGATTGAAATGGCGGACTATTTTGCTGTAGACCTCCGGGAACTGCTGGACGGCGAAAGGAAGGGCAAACAAATGGATAAAGAGCTGGAAGAGACTGTGCTGAAAGTTGCTGACTACAGCAATGAAGGAAAAAGGCGGTTTACAAGAGGGCTGCACATCCTGTTTTTTGTGGGGCTTGCTGCGGAAATAATTTATCTGGTACTCCTTATTATGGAGCGGGCAGACAATTTTCTTGGCAGCCTCTGCCAGGGATTTACCTTCGGCCTGATGCTTGTGGGCGTTATTGTAACCAGCCGGTCTTCCGCGAAGATACGGGCCTTTAAGATGCGGCTTTTGCAGAGGCTGGGGAATTCAAAATAAGACATGAAAAAATACCCCGCGCGGAAGCCTTTGCTTCTGCGCGGGGTTGGCGGAGAGAGTGGGATTCGAACCCACGGGCACTTGCATGCCGCCGGTTTTCAAGACCGGTGCTTTCGACCACTCAGCCATCTCTCCATGTTATAAACAAAAAAGTATCTCGCCGCCAGCTGGCGGCGAGATTTTACTTGTGGCGGAGAAGGAGGGATTTGAACCCTCGCACGCTTTTTAGGCGCCTACTCCCTTAGCAGGGGAGCCCCTTCGGCCACTTGGGTACTTCTCCACATAGCCGCTTAGTTACTTTAGCATAGAAAGGCCGGATTGTCAACGAAAAAATGCAGTAAAAATCCTTTCTTTTTTTAGCTAAAGCGATTTACAGAGAAATCCGGCGTGCCGCCCTTGCAATATAAATCAAAAGAAGGTATAATAATTTGCTACGATTTTTGCAGGCGGCAGGG
>CAZRNK010000050.1:3207-9900 GCA_964601435.1 uncultured Oscillospiraceae bacterium
GGATATGGCGCCAGGCTGCCCGGAGCGGCTGGACTTCTCCTTCCTTCGATATTGCTGGAATTTTGAGAAAACTCAGACGCCCAAAATTACAACAGCATTGGCAGACTATCATGGCCGCGTGATTGTTTTCCACAACCGGAAGGAGACGGAGACCTTTTGTGCAAGCCTGAAACGGCCACTTGTTTTCGATGCGTAATGAGGTGCGGAAAAAATGGGCAAACATAGAGAAGAAAAGACCAATGCGATGCGCCTTTTGGAGCAGCAGAAAATCCCTTACACAGCACATACCTATCCCCACCAGGAGGGGGTTCCGGTGGACGGAGCTACTGTGGCCGCCGTACTGGGACAGGACCCCGCTGCGGTTTTTAAGACCCTGGTAACAAAGGGCGTCTCGGGCGGGTATTATGTCTTTGTGGTACCTGTTTTAAAAAGCCTGGATTTAAAAAAGGCCGCAAGGGCGGTGGGAGAGAAGTCTGTGGAAATGCTCCATGTCCGGGATATACTCCCTGTTACAGGCTATGTCCGGGGCGGCTGCTCTACGATTGGCATGAAGAAACTGTTTCCCACCGTTTTTGATGCCAGTATAGAGGACTTGGGACAAGTCATGGTTTCCGGTGGGCGGATTGGCTGCCAGATAGCGCTGGCGCCGGCAGATTTATTAAAGGCCGTAAAGGCCACGACGGGCAATATTACCACGTCAGATAAGGAATAATGGGAGCGAGACGGTATGACAAAAGAGAGCGCCTATCTCCTGGGGACATTCCCCATACGAAAGAGCCGGCAGCAGAAGGAGAACTTTCGCAGCTGGCTTACAACTGTCCTTCAGTCTGCCGGCTATGCGCCGCAGGTGTCTCCAAAAGGCATCCTGGGAAGCCGGAATATAATAGTAGGCAATCCAGAGCGGGCAAAGGTGCTCTTTACCGCCCACTATGATACCTGCGCTGTGCTGCCCTTTCCCAATATGATTACGCCGGAAAATTTCCTGCTGTATCTGCTATACCAGGTGTTCATTGCCCTGGCTGCCTGTCTGCTGCCTTTTCTGGTCAGCATTTGGGCGGCAATCCTGACTGCCGAGCCGCTGGTGGGTACGACGGTGTTTCTGATTGGTTTTATCGCGGTGTTTTGGATGCTGCTGGCCGGGCGGGCCAATCGCCACAACGCCAATGACAACACCTCTGGTGTGGTTACCCTGCTGGAAATTGCCCTGGCCCTGCCGGAAAACGAGCGGGAAAAGGTATGCTTTGTCTTTTTTGACAACGAAGAAAAGGGGCTGCTGGGCTCCATGTCCTTTCAGCAGGCGTATGGAAAGGCGCTGGGGAAAAGCGGCGCCCTTGTCCTCAACTTTGACTGTGTCTCCGATGGTGACTATATTCTGTTCTTTCCCAAGAGCCGGGTACGCCGGGACAGTACAAAAATGGCGGCCCTGTCCGCCTTCCAGGGAGAGGGCGAAAAGCGTATCGTTATGGGAAAGCGCCTGAGCTTTTATCCCTCGGACCAGTCCAATTTCCGCTATGGAGTGGGCGTGGCGGCCTTCCGGCGAAAAAAATTTGTAGGATATTATTTGGGACGGATTCATACAGGCCGGGATACGGTCTTTGATGAAAAAAATATTCAAGTTTTATGTGCCGGCGCACTGCGGCTGGCCAAACAGGAGTAGCGAAACAGAATGCGTGAAGACATCTATGTAAAAGGCGCACGCGCCAATAATCTGAAAAATGTGGATTTGCAAATCCCAAGGGACAAGCTGGTGGTTTTTACCGGACTGTCCGGCAGCGGGAAATCCAGCCTGGCCTTTGACACCATCTATGCCGAGGGACAGCGGCGGTATGTAGAGAGCCTGAGCTCTTATGCAAGGCAGTTCCTGGGCCAGATGGAGAAACCGGATGTGGACTATATTGAAGGTCTGTCCCCGGCCATCTCCATCGACCAGAAGACCACCTCCCGAAACCCCCGCTCCACTGTGGGGACGGTGACGGAAATCTATGACTATCTGCGGCTTTTGTGGGCCCGGATTGGGATTCCACACTGCCCAAACTGCGGCAAGGAAATCCGCCAGCAGTCTGTGGACCAGATTGTGGATCAGGTTTTGACGCTGCCGGAGGCGACCCGCATCCAGGTAATGGCGCCGGTAGTACGCGCCCGGAAGGGCGAATATCAAAAGGTCTTTGAGGACGCCCGGAAATCCGGCTATGTCCGTGCTCGGGTGGACGGGAGCATCTATGACCTTTCGGAGGAAATCCGCCTGGACAAAAATAAAAAGCACAATATTGAGATTGTGGTAGACAGGCTGGTCATCCGGGGGGACATTACCCGCCGGCTTACCGATTCTGTGGAGACGGCCTCCAACCTCTCCGGCGGTCTGGTTATCATCAATATTCTGGACGAGGAACGGGACATCCAGTTTTCCCAGAACTATGCCTGTGAGGACTGCGGCATTTCCATCGAGGAATTGACACCTCGGATGTTCTCTTTTAACAACCCCTATGGCGCCTGTCCGGACTGCGGCGGGTTGGGCACCCAGCTCTCTGTGGACCCGGCACTGATTATGCCCAATACCGCTCTCTCGATTATGGACGGGGGCATTATGGCCTCGGGCTGGGGCAATATAAAAAACGACGGCATCGCCCGCATGTACTTTGAAGCGCTGGCAAAAAAGTATAAATTCAAGCTCACCCAGCCCATCCGGGAACTCTCCGATGAAGTGATTGACGTCATTTTATACGGGACAAAAGGGGAAAAGCTGACCCTCCATTATGACCAGCCCCGGGGACGGGGTACCCTGAGCCAGCCCTTCGAGGGCATTGCCAACAACATTGAGCGGCGCTACAAAGAGACCCAGAGCCCCGCCATGCGCTATGAGCTGGAGGCCTGTATGGGTGAGCACGAATGCCCCACCTGCCACGGCCAGCGGCTGAAGAAAGAGGTGCTGGCTGTCACGGTTGGGGGCATCAGCATTGCAGAGTTTACCCGTAAGTCCGTCACCGAGGCACTGGACTTTCTGGACCATCTGGTCCTCCCGGAGAAAGAGGCCATGATTGCTGACAGGATTTTGAAGGAAATCCGGGAGCGGCTGGGCTTTCTGCAGAGTGTGGGACTCCAATACCTGACCCTCTCCCGGGCAGCTGCCAGCCTCTCCGGCGGCGAGGCCCAGCGTATCCGTCTGGCAACCCAGATTGGCAGCTCCCTGATGGGTGTGCTCTATATTCTGGACGAGCCCTCCATTGGCCTGCACCAGCGGGACAACGAGAAGCTGCTCCAGACGCTGAAGCATCTTCGGGATTTGGGCAACACGCTGATTGTAGTGGAGCATGATGAGGAGACCATGCGCGCGGCTGATTACGTGGTGGACATCGGCCCCGGCGCCGGGGTCCACGGCGGCGAGATTGTCTGCGCCGGTTCTCTGGAGGATATCATCGCCTGTCCCCGCTCCATCACCGGGCAATACCTGAGCGGGAAGAAATTTATTCCTGTGCCCACCCACAGGCGGGCGGGCAATGGCCATAAGCTCACCATTGTCAAGGCGGCAGAAAACAATCTGCAGGATGTGACGGTTGATTTGCCCTTGGGCACTTTCATCTGCGTCACAGGCGTGTCCGGCAGCGGGAAATCCTCTCTGATTAATGAAGTTTTGTATAAGACCCTGGCGGCAGAGCTCAATCGGATGAAGGTGCGCCCTGGAAAATGTGAGGCTGTTTTGGGCCTGGAGCATGTGGACAAGGTAATTGCCATCGACCAGAGCCCCATCGGCCGCACGCCCAGGAGCAATCCCGCCACCTATACAGGGGTGTTCAATGATATCCGGGAGCTGTTTGCCTCCACCCAGGACGCCAAGGCCCGGGGATACAAGTCCAGCCGCTTTTCCTTTAATGTCCGGGGCGGCCGCTGCGAGGCCTGCTCCGGGGACGGCATGCTGAAGGTGGAAATGCATTTTCTGCCGGATATTTATGTGCCCTGTGAGGTCTGCAAGGGAAAAAGATACAATCGTGAAACATTAGAGGTGCGTTATAAGGGAAAGAACATTGCGGAAGTCCTGGACATGACGGTGGAGGAGGCCCTGGATTTCTTCCAGAACCTTCCGAAAATCCAGAACCGTATCCAAACCCTCTATGACGTAGGCCTGGGGTATATCAAACTGGGCCAGCCCAGTACCACCCTGTCCGGGGGCGAGGCCCAGCGGATTAAGCTGGCAACGGAATTGTCCCGGCGGAGCACCGGCAATACGGTCTATGTTCTGGACGAGCCCACAACAGGGCTGCATGTGGCGGATGTGCACCGGCTCATTGAGATGCTGGACAAGCTCACTGAGGCTGGGAACACAGTCGTCGTCATTGAGCACAATCTGGACGTAATCAAGTGCGCGGATTACATCATCGATTTGGGTCCAGAGGGGGGCGACGGCGGCGGACGCCTGGTGTTTGCCGGAACACCGGAGGGCTGCGCCGCCTGTCAGGAGAGCGCCACCGGCGCATTTTTGAAGCAGGTTCTTTAATCTTATTTCGGAGTGTGATCTATGGATTTTATGCAATGGCTGACACAGACCAGTGCCGGGGAATTTCTTTGGACGATGCTGGTCTCCATGGTCCCTGTCATCGAGCTGCGGGGCGGACTGCCCTTCGGCGTGGCGGCAGGGCTGCCAGTCTGGGCGTCCTATATTGCCGCCGTCATCGGCAACATGCTGCCGGTGCCCTTTATCATCGTCTATATCCGCCGCATTTTTCTCTGGATGCGCCGCAAGCTGCCGAAGCTGAATCATCTGGTAGACGTCCTGGAGGAGAAGGCCCATCTGAAGGGGAAGACGGTGACCAAGTATAAGTATCTGGGCCTGCTGATTTTCGTAGCCATCCCGCTGCCCGGCACCGGCGCCTGGACCGGGGCGCTGGTGGCCGCATTTTTGGACATGCCGCTGCGGAAAGCTGTGCCTTCCATTTTTGGTGGCATACTGCTGGCGGGTATTCTGGTGGGATTGGCCACAATTGGCGTGATTAGCTTGATTTAAAAGGGAAACGGCCATTACCAGCACCTTTTTTGCCTTTCAGGCATAGAATGTGCCAGAAAGGGGCTGTAGGAAATGGCTGTGGAACTCATTCTCGCGGCGGCAATTGCGCTCGTGATTGTCCTGTTTTTCTGGCTGCTGCGTGGGGTGATGCTCACCCCTGTGCGCGCCGGGCGGGGCGTGGAAATTTCGATTACTATTTCGGCAGCAGGGGAGGCCCCCTCGCTGGAGGAAACGGTGGACGGTGTCTGCTGGCTGGTGCAGAATGGGACGCTGCCGGCACGCCTTGTGCTCCGGGACGAGGGTATGACGGCGGAGGCCCGGGCCCGGGCTGAGCTGCTGGCAAAGGATTTACAGACGAAGCTGGAGTGAGAAGGAGAGGGCATGGAGCGCACTGTAGAACAAGTACAGATAAACGGTAGTGTGGCGTCCGTCATCTATACCAATGAGGAGAACGGGTATACGGTCCTCCGCCTGGAGACAGATGACGGGGAGGAGATTACTGTCACCGGCTGCCTCCCCTTTGCCGCCCCGGGCGAACAGCTCACTGTAACGGGAAGCTGGACGCAGCATGCCAGCTATGGCCGGCAGTTTAAGGCGGACTACGCCGACAGAACACTGCCCACAGGTGTTGATGCCATCTATACATATTTGGCCGGCCGCACCATCCGGGGGATTGGGCCGGCTACGGCGGCGCTCATTGTCAACAAGTTTGGCGAAAACAGCCTGGATGTTTTGGAAAACGCGCCGGAAAAGCTGGCGACCATCCGGGGCATCTCTCTCTCCAAGGCCAAGGAAATTTCCCAGAGCTATCGCCGTCAGGCAGGCATCCGGCGGCTGCTGGAACTGCTGGCCCGTTACGGCCTGAAGCCCGGCTATGCCATGCGTCTATACCGTTTCTACGGAGACGCGGCGGCAGAGATTCTCCGGGAAAACCCTTACATTCTCTCCAGCGAGCACATTGGGGCCACCTTTGCAGAGGCAGACACCCTGGCAGTGGCGCTGGGCTTTGAGAGCGATGCACCCCAGCGGGTAAATGCGGCCACGATTTTTGAGCTGACCCATAATCTGAACAATGGCCACAGCTTCATCCCGGCGGAAAAGCTGGTTGCCGCTACTGCCCAGCTTATCGGCGTAGAGGCAGAGACAGTGGAGGAGGGGCTGGAAGTCCTGAAGGACAGCGGCGACATCGTGGAAGAAGAGATTGCCGGTGTCCAGGGCTGCTACCTCCGGGGGCTGTACGAGGCGGAGACCTATACGGCTGCCCGTCTCCGGGCCATGGCAGCCGGGCAGGTACAGCTGCCCATGAACACGGAGCGGATTGTGGTCCAAGTAGAGGAAGAACTGGGGATTCGCTATGACGGAGCCCAGGCCCAGGCCCTGGAGAAAGCCGCTGCGCACCAGCTCATGGTGGTGACGGGCGGCCCGGGAACCGGAAAAACCACAGTGGTGCGTGGTTTGCTGGGCCTGTATGACCGGGCCGGCTGGCGGGTGATTCTGGCTGCGCCAACCGGCCGCGCCGCCAAACGGATGACAGAGCTCTCCGGCCGGGAGGCCTATACCATCCATCGCCTCCTGGGGGCCGCCTTTGCCGAGGATGGGAAGAGTGTCGTTTTCCGGAAGGATGAAAAAGACCCGCTGAATTGCGACGTGGTGATTTTGGACGAGTGTTCCATGGTGGATATTCTGCTGATGCAGGC
>CAZRNK010000051.1:0-9871 GCA_964601435.1 uncultured Oscillospiraceae bacterium
GCCTCCGGATTGTCCGGCTGCACATAGACCTTGGTGAGGGTATACAGGCCGCCGCGCGCATCCAAATCCGGAGAATCGTACAAAAAGACATAGGCGGGCTCCGGGCATCTGCCGGCGAAGGCAATGAGGACAAGCAAAATCAGGGCGCAGGACAGCAGGGCACAGGCTGCGGCTCCGGCACGCTTCATACAAATACCTCCTCTCCGTACGGCCAGTATACAATCTGACGTAGGGGAAGGTTCAAGTACTTTTTGTATTTTGGCAAAAAATCTGCCCATCCGATGCGGATGGGCAGAAAACTTTTGGAAGGAAAAGTTGGTTTGAGCGCAGTCCGCCGATTTGGACTGCGCTCAAAGAGCTTTCTTACAGAGGAAGATATAGAGAGGGCTATTCGCATGGCGCCGGCCGCCGGCTCCTCCGCAGCTGCTGCCGCGGCGCGGCTGGCGCGCATAGCCTGCTTTTCAGCAATACCTTTCTTTTCCTTGACTATAGAATACCGCTTATCCTGCCGGGAGTGGTGAAGAGAAAATCAATAGAGTGTGAACGTTTTGTAAATATATCCGCCCGTTTCAGCCCGGAATTTTAGTTAACCTGTCGAAAAAATCCAAAAATCTTTATCGAAACATACAATTTATTTCTACCATTCATTGTATTATCATAAAATTAAAGAATTTTCCTGTATCGAGGAAAAATGCTTTTTTTGTTGAGAAAAGACGATTACTGCCGCACAGGAGGGATGCACCATGGATACTGTCCTGGAGACACGGGATTTAACCAAACGCTACGGCCTTGCCCCAAGCCGCTCTGTCACGGCCCTGAAGGGAGTTACCCTCACTCTGGAACGGGGGCACATCTATGGGCTCGTGGGGAACAACGGGTCGGGTAAAACCACCTTTATGCGCACTGTCACCGGGCTTACCGCTCCCACCTCCGGCAGCATCTCTCTTTTCGGCGCAGGTTCCGGGACGGCGCTGAGCCAGGCCCGCCGGCGTGTGGGCGCCCTGGTGGAGAGCCCGGCCTATTACCCGGATTTGACCCTGATGCAGAATCTCCGGGCCCAGAACATGCTCCTGGAGCGGGCGCAGCGCGCCGATTTACAGGCGCTGTGCGCCCTCGTCGGCCTCGCTCCGGGGGATATCGGACGGCGCCGCATCAAAAACTGCTCCCAGGGCCAGCGCCAGCGCTACGGCATCGCCGCTGCGCTCCTGGGACAGCCCGAGCTGGTGCTCCTGGATGAGCCGTTTAACGGCCTGGACCCCAGCGGCGTCCAGGAACTTCGAGCACTGCTCCTGCGCCTGAACCAGGAACGGGGCCTGACGCTGCTTGTCTCCAGCCACATTCTCACGGAGCTGCACAAGGTAGCTACGGACTACATTTTCTTTGACATGGGGGAAGTGGTGGAGACAATTTCTGCCCAGGAGCTGGACCGGCGGGTCCAGGAGCGGAAACTGAAAGACACAGAGGCATATTTTCTGGAGCTTGTTCGGAGGAAATTGTCATGGTGAGACTGATGCTTTCAAATTTTTACCGCCTCTTTTGCAGCTGGTTTGCCCTGCTGTTTTTGCTGGCTGTCCTGCTGTTCGGCATATGGGTCCCCACTGTCGGCGGCATATATACAGCCAGCGACCTGGAAAACATGCAGAAGAATATGGGCACGTGGGAGGATGTTCAGCACGCGACAAAGCTCTATGAGGCAGAGGACATCGATGCGGCTATGGAAATCCTGTATGCGCGCCAGTTCCCGGACTCCTTTTACCGAACAGGCCAGAGCCTCTGTTTCCTGCCCATGCTTCTGCCGCTGATTGTTCTGAACCGGGATTTCTCCAATCACACAGTCCGCAGCAGCCTTCAGCACACCTCCCGGACAAAATGGATTCTCTCCAAGCTCCTGACATGCTACATACTCCTTGCCGCTTTCAGCGTCGTCATTCTGCTTGTTATGCTGCGGACGTACGCCTCCGGATATGCGGCGCCGGCCTGGCTGTGCCTGCGCAATTATATACTGGAGATTATCATGGGCCTGGGGACAATCTCCGCTACGTTCTTTGTTGCAACATTCGCGTGGCATCCCGTTTTCAGCCTGGCAGGCTCCTTAATCGTGGTCTACGGCATGACACGCAGCGCCAGCATCCCCTTCCCCATCAATTACTCCACGTATGACACGATTTGGACCGCCTCGGCTACCTCTGGCGAGATTTTTGCAGCCATCGGCGTCTCCCTCCTGTACTGCATTGTGTTTGCCATCCTCACTGCCGTGGTCTTCAACCGAATGAGTATCCGGAAATGAGCGACTTAAAACAGGCGTTCCGGTTTTATTTTATGGTCCTCCGGAGCCAGCTATGGGCCCTTTTTCCGCTGGCGGCCGGCATCTGCCTGGGCCTTTTCAGCGCCAGGCAGCTCGCAGGCTATGCAGTCCGGATGGGGGCGCCCCTCCCCGCAGCAGAGGGCTTTGCATTTTTGATGGAGGGCCGGTCCCTGTTCGGCCTCGCCGGCGGGGTGTGGGCCTGTGTCTTTCTGTGCGCCGGTTTCGACTGCCGGGGCATCAACGCCCTGCTCACCCGGGGATACCGCCGGCGCTGGGTATTCCTGGCTGAATACAGCTGGTTTTTGCTGGGCTGCATGCTCTGCTCCCTGGCCGCCCAGCTTACCGCTGTCCTGGGCGCGGGGCTGGACTGCTCCGGGCTGGGGGCCGCGTATCTGGCCCGTTCCTTCGCTCTCCGCCTTGTGCTGGACATTGGTTTCATGAGTCCGCCGCTGCTGTTTGCCTTCGGCCTCCGGCGCACCCTCCCGGCGCTGTGCCTGTCTGCGCGCTGTACGGCCTCGCGCTCTATATTGGCCACACGCCCCAGTATGGCCTCTGGCTTTATGCAGCAGGGGCTTTTCCCCTCCGGGCCCTCTGGCCTGCGGCGGCCCTTGCCATAGCGCCCGCCGCGGCCTTCTGCCTTTTCCGCAGGGCAAATCTACCCTAAGCGGGACCAGTCTCCCGCCTTGCATCCCCCGCCGGGGCTGTGTTAAGATGAATTATCCATGAGAAAGGGGGCTCGCCCATGAGTGTGACGGTTGCAGACTTGCTCCGCCTTCCCTCCCTGCGCCAGGCGAAGGTGGTGGGCGGACATCAGGGCCTGGGAAAGATTGTGGCCTCTATCTCCGTCCTGGAGTCCACGGACCCGGAGGTGCTCATCAGCGACATTTTTCCCAAAGGGGAATTTTACGGCAGTGAAATTGTCATTACTGGCTTCCTGAATATCGTGGACGATGTGGACCGGCAGTGCGCCAACATTCAGCGGCTGGCTGCCGGCGGCGAGGTGGGGCTCATCCTCTTTTATGTGGGGGCCTTCCTGCCCAGAATTGACCAGCGGCTAATCGACCTGGCCAACGAGCTGGACTTTGTCCTCATCTGCATGCCCGAAAAGCAAAAGAGCCTCCGCTACAGCGAAGTCATCAGCGATGTAATGGAGTGCATCTACCGGGACCGGGCCCGGAACGAGTCCATTGTGTCGGACATTCTGGCCCGGGTCTCCGCCCTGCCGTCCCACCAGCGGACGGTAAACACCATTTTGAAAATGCTCAGCGACCGGCTCTCCGCCTCCCTGATACTGTGCGACAGCGCCTTTCATATTCTCAACCTCATCAGCTGGCCCCGGGGCCTGGAGGAGGAAATCAAGGCCGGGCTGGAGGCGCTGCCGGCGTATCCAAGCAGCGGTACCTCTGCCCCCTGTGCCTTTTGGCCGGAGAGCCGCCTCTACCGGAAGAGCGTCCAGGCAGACCGGCAGCGGCTGGAACTCCTGCTTTTAAAAGAGGGAGATACCCTCCCAGCTGCCTATCTGGAGCAGGCTTTGGAAGTCATCCGCCTGGGGGTGAACATCTGGGGAGAAAACCACGGGGAAATCGCCATCCATGAGCTGATTCGGGCCATTTTGCAGGACGACCCTATCAAAATGCGGCGCCTGGCAGACATCTTTCACATCGATGTGGCCTCCATCCATGAGATGTGGATTCTCTCTGGAGACGCCCCGGACAGTCCCGCCTGGCTCCAGGGGCAGGCCGATGCCATCCAGCAGGCACTTTTGGGCTGTGCAGACACCGCCATTGCCGACTGCTATGAGGGCCGGCTCCTCCTCTTCCTCAGCACGCCGCCCTCCCTGCGGGAGGCGGAAAAGCATATACAGGCCATTCTCTCCGAGGCCCGGGCTTTCGACGGCACCATGACCCTCGCCCGCTACTGCGATTTGCAGGACACGGGAGAGGTACGCCAGGCCTATCTCTGCCACCAGACATACCTGCAGGACGCCCGGCTGCTCTTCCCCCACCGGGCCCATTTCACCCAGGGGGAGACGGAGTTTGCCCAGCGCTGCCGCACCCTGATTGGTCAGGGGGAGGCGGCGGTGGCGGCCTGCCTGGCCCCGTTGCGGAGTATCCTGCGCGGGGGCGAGGACGCCGCCCTCCTGGATACGCTGGTTATCTATCTCCTGGACGGGGGCGCCAGCGTGACGGAGACAGCCGCCCTGCTCTACCTCCATAAAAATACGGTGAAATACCGCCTCCAACGGATTTCCGACTGCCTGGGATGCCGACCGGACAAAATGCCGGAGTCCGCCCTGTTCTACCGGGCCGCAGCAGTCTACCGGCTTTTACACGGCGCACACCCAGACCCACCGCAAAGCTGATTGTCCAAAAGGACAATCAGCTTTACCGCTTTTTCTGCTCCTGTGACAATTCACTTTACCACTGCAAAGTGCTATACTGTCAAAAACAGCCAAGGACGGCCCATTTTCGCCGCCGGCTGCATTTTGTTTTTAGGGAGTGAATGGTATGAACGAGAGAAAAAGCGGATTTTTAATTCCGGAAGAACAGCGCCAGAGCTGGGGTTCTATCGCCATGGTGTGGATAGGCGCCGTCATCTGCGTCCCCTCGCTGCTGGTTGGCGGCATGCTGGGCAGCGGCCTGTCCCTGGGCGCCTGTGTCCTGGCCATTCTGGTCGGCTACGGCCTGATTTGCGGCTTTATGATTTTCATGGGCATGCTGGGCTGCGACACCGGCCTGCCAACTGCGGTGGTGGCCTCCTCCGCACTGGGGAAAAAGGGTGCGAAATATATTATCAGCACCATTCTTGCCCTCTCCTGCATCGGCTGGTTCGGCATCCAGGCGGCGGTCTGCGGCGCCTCCTTCTCCTCCATGATTGCGGATATGACGGGCCTGGAGATTCCCGTGTGGCTCTCCTCCGTGGTCTGGGGCGTCATCATGCTGGCCACGGCCTGCTTCCGCTTTGCCGGGCTCAAGTGGCTCAATAAGATAGCCGTACCCCTGCTGCTTATTGTTCTGGTGTATACCACCATTTACACCCTGATAAACGGCGGCGTGGAGGCCATGCAGAGCTATACCCCTACCGCCCCCATTTCCTTTGTCAGCGCCCTGAACGCCACAGTGGGCTCCTTTGTGGTAGCGGCCGCCATCTCCGGGGACTACTGCCGCTTTGCAAAAAACCGGAAGGACGTGGTCAAGTCCTCCATCGTGGGTGTCCTCCCCGCGGGGCTGATTATGCTTCTGGTGGGGGCCATGCTCTCCATCTGTACCGGCACCTATGACATCAGCGTGGTTCTGGCCTCCTCCGGCCTGCCCCTTATCGGCCTGATTGCCCTGATTTTGGCCACCTGGACAACCAATGTCTCCAACGCCTACTCCGGCGGGCTGTCCCTCTCCGTCCTGCTGGGCCAGGACGAGCAGAAGAGCCAAATCACCACCGCCATCGCTGGCATCATCGGCACCATTCTGGCCGCCATCGGCATTCTGGACTCCATCCAGGGCTTTTTGTCCCTGCTGTCGGCCATCGTGCCGCCCCTGATGGGGACGCTGATTGCCGACTATTGGATTATTGGCAGGGGCAAGGTGGAGAACTACGCGCCCCGGAAAGGATTTTCCGCCCCGGGCCTTATCTCTTTCCTGGCCGGCGCCCTCATCGCCTGCATGACCGGGGGCACTTTCGCCTCCATCGCCCCCCTGAGCTTCCTCAATATCCCCTTCTTCATCGGCCCCATCAACGGCATTGTGGTGTCTATGGTGCTCTATATCATTCTGGCAAAATGCCTGAAAAAGCAAGCCCGGCCCGAAGCACAGGCCAGCGCATAACAAAAAGGAGATGAAACTGTGCGTACCATTGGAATAGCGGAAATTGAAGACATCGCCGTCGGCGCGGCCCTTCTGGGCGCCGGCGGCGGCGGTGACCCCTATGTGGGCAAGCTGGTGGCCATTGGCGCCGTCCGGGACTGCGGCCCGGTGACCCTGCTGGACCCGGAGGAAGTCCCGGACGACGCCCTGCTGGCCCCCATCGCCATGATGGGCGCCCCCACAGTCCTGAGCGAGAAGGCCATCGGCGGCCAGGAATACCGGACTCTGTACAACATGGTCTCCCGCTTCTTCGGTAAGGAGATTTACGCCGTCTTGCCCATTGAAGCCGGGGGCGTCAATTCCATGCTGCCCATCGCGGCGGCCGCCCGCCTGGGCCTGCCCATGGTGGACTCCGACGGCATGGGCAGGGCCTTCCCGGAGCTGCAGATGGTGACTTTCACCATCGGCGGCCTCCAGGCCTCCCCCATGGCCCTGACAGATGAAAAGGGCAACTGCGTCATCTTCGAGACCATCACCAACAAGTGGACCGAGGAGCTGGCCCGGGCCGTCACCATGAGCTGCGGCGGCAGCGTCTCCGTCTCCCTCTACCCCATGACTGGCGCCCAGATGAAGGCCTATGCAGTAAAAAACATCGTCACCCGCAGCCAGATGCTGGGGGAAGCCATCCGCACCGTCAAGACCTGTACGGACAAAACGCCGGAGGCGCACTTCCTGGAGTTTTCCGGGGGCTTCAAGCTCTTTAAAGGCAAGATTGCAGATGTCCTGCGGGAGACGCGCAATGCCTTCAACTTCGGCAAGGTGGTGCTGGAGGGTATTGGAGAGTTCAAGGGCCGCAGCGCCTATGTGGAGTTCCAGAATGAAAACCTCTCTGCCACGGTGGACGGAGAAATCCTGGCCACCACGCCGGACCTCATCTGCCTGGTGGACACGGAGACCTTCGCCCCCGTCACAACCGACGCCCTGAAATATGGCAAGCGGGTGCTGGTAGTGGGCCTGAAGTGTTTTGATTTATGGCGCACCGCCGCCGGCCTGGAGCTGGTT
The DNA here is from genome assembly GCA_964601435.1 of uncultured Oscillospiraceae bacterium. Taxonomy (GTDB): domain Bacteria; phylum Bacillota; class Clostridia; order Oscillospirales; family Oscillospiraceae; genus CAZRNK01. The sequence continues at coordinate 7,168 of CAZRNK010000051.1, forward strand.
GGCCCCCGGTATTTCGGCATAGAAACGGACTACATACCCCTGGAGGAGCGGTGCAAAGGAGGACAAGGCCATGTATAAGCTGGGCATCGACGTAGGCGGCACCAATACAGACGCCGTACTGATTGACGAAAATTTACAGGTAGTGGCCGAGGTCAAGCACCCCACCTCCGGGGATGTCTATGACGGCATTTTGGGGGCAGTGCGGGCTGTGCTGGAGCAGTCCGGCGTGGACAGGCGGCAAATCCGCCAGGCCATGCTGGGCACCACCCAGTGCACCAACGCCATCGTGGAGCGCAAGCACCTGGCCCCCATCGGCATCCTGCGCATTGGCGCGCCGGCCACCCTGGGCATCCCGCCTATGGTGGACTGGGCTGAGGACATCCGGCGAATCGCCGTGGGCAGCGCCGTGGTGGGCGGCGGCTTTGAATACGACGGCAAGCTGCTGGCCCCCTTTGACGCAGAGGCCGCCCGGGCCTTTTTCCTGGAGATGCGGGAGAAGAACGTAAAATCCATTGCCATCTCCTGTGTCTTTTCCACGGTGCGCAACGACCACGAGCTGGAGGCCGCCCGCCTCTGCCGGGAGGTGATGGGCGAGGATGTCCACATCTCCATCTCCAGCGAAATTGGCTCCATGGGCCTGATTGAGCGGGAGAACGCCACCATTCTAAACGCCGCCCTCTGGCAGGTGGCAGAGCGCTTTACCGAGGGCTTTGCCCGGAGCCTGGCGGACGAGGGGATTGCCAATGCGGACGTATACCTGAGCCAAAATGACGGCACCCTCATGACCATGGCCCATGCCCGCCGCTATCCAATTTTGACCATTGCCTGCGGCCCCACCAACTCCATCCGGGGCGCCAGCTACCTCAGCCGGCTGCGCAACGCCATCGTCATTGACGTAGGCGGCACCACCACCGATTTGGGCGTCATCCAGAACGGCTTCCCCCGGGAGTCCAGCGTGGCCGTCACCATCGGCGGTGTGCGCACCAATTTCCGCATGCCGGACGTAATCTCCATTGGGCTGGGCGGCGGCTCTATCGTCCGCCAGCACCCGGACGGCAGCGTCACTGTGGGCCCGGACAGCGTGGGCTATGAGATTACAGAAAAGGCCATGGTCTTCGGCGGAGATGTAATGACGGCGACAGACATCGCTGTGCGCCTGGGCATGGTGGAGCTGGGCGACCCGGCCCGGGTGTCCGCGATTCCCCAGGCCATGGCAGAGGCGGCCCTGGCGGCCATCCGCGCCCTGGTTGAGGATGCCATCGATGCCATGAAGATTTCCAGTGCGGACAGCGACGTTATTCTGGTAGGCGGCGGCTCCATCATCCTGCCGGAAAACCTGGCCGGCGCGGCACAGGTCGTAAAGCCCGCCCATTTCGGCTGCGCCAACGCCATTGGCTCCGCCATCTCCAAGGTCAGCGGCACCTATGAGCAGCTCATCAATTACGATTTGATTCCCCGGGACAAGGCCCTGGAGAGCGCCAAGGCAGAGGCGGTGGAAATTGCCGTCCGCGCCGGGGCCATCCGCGAGAGCGTGGAAATCATTGAAGTGGAGGACGTCCCCCTGGCCTATTACCCCGGCAACACCAACCGGGTAAAAATCAAGGCCGCCGGTGACTTGAAATCCTGAAAGGGAGGGTTTATATATGAAATTGCTGGATATTATTCCCGTCACCGCACCGGGCATCATCACCCGGGAGATGGAGGCCTATATCACCCGCTACCTCTCCAGGGACACTGTAATGGACACCGTCCAGATTACCCAGGGCACCCTCAGCATTGAGTGTGAGTATGACGAGGCCCTGTGTGCCCCGGACATCATTGCCCGCTGCATTGCCGCCCAGGAGGCGGGCTATGCGGGCGTGTTCATCAACTGCTTCGGGGACCCCGGGGTCCGGGCCGCCCGGGAGTGCGTGGACATTCCGGTCTTTGGCGGCTTTGAGCCGGTCATGCACCTGGCGCTGGGGCTGGCGGACCGGATTGGGATTGTCAGCGTGCTGCCCAATGTGCTGCCCATGATTCGCGGCGCAGTAGCCAGAAGCCATCTGGAGGGCCGGGTGGTCTGCGTGCGCAGTGTGGACATCCCGGTGCTGGATCTCTCCAGCCACGAGAAGCTGTGTGCCGCCCTCTTTGAGGAGAGCGTAAAGGCCATCCGGGAGGACGGGGCAGAGGCCATCGTCCTGGGGTGCACCGCCATGGTGGACGTGACGGAGACTGTCCAGGCCCGGCTCCACGCCGCCGGATACCTTATCCCGGTATTGGAGGCGGCCCAGTCTGCCGTCATGCTTTTGGAGCTTACGGCAAAAATGGGCCTGCGCCACAGCCGTATTACCTATATGCCCCCGCCGCAGAAAAAGCAGCTTTAACCCAAATCTGTGAAAGAAAACCCGCGGAAATGCAAAAAGCATTCCGCGGGTTTTTCCTGTTGCCCGCCGCCCAGCGCCATGCTACAATGGTTTCAGAGAGGAGGGAACAAAATGACACTCCCGGATTTTAACACATTCCTGACATCGGAAGCCATGGCCGCGCTGGCCGAACGGATGGGGCAGCTGGAGCTGGAAACGCTGCTGCAGGCCCCGGCGGCCCCGGATGCGGCCGCTGCCCAGGCCCTCTCGGAGGCCATGCAGCGTGCTGTCACTGCATCGGTGGAAATCAGCACCCTGTATCTCCGGGCCTATCACGAGTGGCTCCAAAAGGAGCTGGAAAG
>CAZRNK010000052.1:0-9801 GCA_964601435.1 uncultured Oscillospiraceae bacterium
CCAGCGAGAGCACCCTCACCCCCCAGGGCGACGCCGCCCGCGCCCAGGTGGCCGCTATGCTGCAAAGGTTCTGTACGCAGTACGCGTAAAGTCTACTGCAAAAGAAACCAGCAAACCGGCATGTGATGATTGAAATGCCGCTTGTCATGCTGGCTTTAGGCCCTGTTTGAAAATTGAAAATGTACCACCCAACAGGGGGAAACTTTTCGCCTGGCAAGGCGATTTGACGCAGCATGGCGGAAAAGATTCTCGGGTTGGGCAAACAAACGATACATCAGGCACTGCGGCCGGATTCGCCGCAGTGCCTGATGCTCTTTTGGCTATCCCCTTTTGCAGCGTTTGTTTTGCTGCGGACAGGAAGGAAAGAAATGTACGCTTTACTTTTTCCCCATTCTCTGGTATCGTTCTTGGAGAGGGCAGGTGAAACCCATGAAAACCATTGCAGTCATCGACGACGACATCCACATCGGAAACATGCTCCAGGAGCTTCTCTCCCGGGAGGGATACGCCGTTGTCCAGGCCTATTCCGGCACAGAGGCCCTCTATCTCCTGGCCTGGCAGCGGCCAGACCTCATTTTATTGGATTTGATGTTGCCGGGCCTCTCCGGAGAGGAGCTGCTGCCCAAAATACAGGGCATCCCCGTCATTGTCCTCAGCGCCAAGGCCGCTGTGGAGGACAAGGTCACCCTGCTCCTGGGCGGCGCCGCGGACTATATCACCAAACCCTTTGAGCCGAGAGAGCTATTGGCCCGCATTGCCGTCGCCCTCCGGAACGCCTCCGCCGCCGGGGAGACGGCCCTGACCTACGGCGCGCTGCGCCTGGACGACACCTTGCGGCAGGTAAATGTGGGCGAGCAGGAAGTCCACCTCACTCGCACAGAGTACGCCATTTTGAAAAACCTCATGCGCAACCCCCATCAGGTGCTCACCAAATCTGCCCTGCTGGACGCCCTCAGCGCCGACACCCCCGACTGTGTGGAGAGCTCTCTGAAGGTCCATGTCAGCAACCTCCGGCGAAAGCTCCGCCAGGCGGGGGGGAAGCCCTACATCGAGTCCGTCTGGGGCATCGGCTTCAAGCTCTCTGACGCGGAGGATGCATAGCGCGCAATCTTTCCTTTTTCTTAACTGTTTCCTTTACCGCTTTCTTAACAGGCGGCTGGTACACTGTAGCCATCACGAAAAAGGAGGCATTTTTGATGGACTATGTACTTGCAGCCGAAGGCCTCACCAAGCGTTACCGGCATTTCCAGGCCCTGAACGGCCTGAGCATCCATGTCCCCAAGGGGAGCATCTACGGCCTGGTGGGCAAAAACGGCGCGGGCAAAACAACCCTGATTCGCCTGATTTGCGGTCTGCAGGCCCCCACCGCCGGGCACTATGCCCTCTATGGCCACCCCCACACCGACAGCCGCCTTTCTGCCGTCCGCCGGCGGATGGGCGCGGTGGTGGAGACGCCCTCCATCTACCTGGACATGACCGCAGAGGACAACCTGAAAACCCAGTACCGCGTCCTGGGGCTGCCGGACTTCACCGGGCTCCATGAGCTGCTGGCGCTGGTGGGCCTTGCCGGCACCGGGCGGAAAAAAGCGGGCCGCTTCTCCCTGGGCATGCGCCAGCGCCTGGGGATTGCCGTGGCCCTGGCCGGGGACCCGGACTTCCTGGTGCTGGACGAGCCGGTGAACGGCCTGGACCCCCAGGGGATTATTGAAATCCGGGAGCTGATTTTGAAGCTGAACCGGGAGCGGCAGATTACCTTCCTCATCTCCAGCCACATCCTGGACGAGCTCATCCGCCTGGCCACCCATTACGGCTTTATTGACAGCGGCCGGATGGTACGGGAAATCAGCGCCCGGGAGCTGGAGAACGCCTGCCGGAAATGCCTGCGCGTAGAGGTGTCCGACGTGCGCCCCCTGGCTCGCGTCCTGGATGCCCTGGGCCTGGAATACACCGTCATCGGCCAGGAGCAGGCGGACATCTTCGGCAAAGTGAATATCACCCAGCTCACCCTGGCCCTGGCCAAGGAGGGCTGCGACATCCTCTCCATCCGGGAACGGGACGAGAGCCTGGAGAGCTATTACATCAGCCTGGTGGGAGGGGAAAGTCATGAATAAGCTCCTGTGCGCGGGCTTTGCCCGCATGTGGAAGGCCCGGATTTTCTGGCTGGGAATCCTGGTCCTGGCGGCGCTGGGCCTGTATATGCCCATCAGCCAGTATATTGAACACGTCACCTATTTTGCCGCTGAGGGCTATGAAAAGCCGCTGCTGTCCAATGGCCTGTTTGCCGGCACTGTCTTTGTGGCTTTTGCCGCCCCGGTTTTTGTAAGCTGGTTTCTGGGCACCGAGTACCAGGACGGCACCATCCGCAACAAGCTGGTGGTGGGCCACAGCCGCAGCGCCATCTACCTGAGCAACCTGGTGCTGTCTGTTACCGGTTCGGTGCTGATGCACCTGGCCTTTCTGGCTGCCTACTGCGCCACCGGCATTCCCCTTCTGGGTCCGTCGGGCATAGATGCGGGCACGCTCGTCTCCCTGCTCATCGGCAGCACCGGGGCGGTCTGCGCCCTGGCCGCTATTTTCACGCTGGCGGCCATGCTCTGCCGGAACCGGGGCGCCGGGGCCATCGTCTGCCTGCTGCTGGCCTTTGCCCTCCTCTTGGCTGCGGTCTATATCAACTCCCGCCTTTCGGAGCCGGAAATCCAGGAATACTACTATTTGAATACAGAGACCAAGGAGACGGAATTTGTGTCTGAGCGCAATGCAAACTATGTGGCGGAGCCCGCCCGCTCAGTTTATACATTTTTCCAGGAGTTTCTCCCCACAGGCCAGGTTTTTCTCTATGCTGGACTCTACGCCACGCAAACCGCGGACCAGCCCTGGCGGCTTCTGGCCTATGCGCTGATTTTCACAGCCATCATTACGGCGGCAGGGCTTGTCTGCTTCCGCCGGAAGGAGTTTCAATAAAGCGGTATTTCCTGCAGGGCGGAGCAGAACGGCTCCGCCCTGCAGGGGACGACAAAAGAGGGAAACGCTATGTGGGCCGCAGCCTGCGCTGTGCTGGCGCTCCTCTGCCTGATTTTGCTGCTCCGGCTCATCCTGTTCCGGCGGGCGGCAGCCGAAATTACCCAGGGCCTGTCCCTGCGCCTGGAGACGGAGACCAACACCCTGCTGACCATCTCCAGCCGGGATAAAAGGCTGCGGGAGCTGGCCTCCGCCCTGAATGTCCAGCTTCGGGCGCTGCGGCAGGCGCGACAGCGCTATGAGCAGGGGGACACCGCTCTGAAAGAGGCCGTTATCAACATCTCCCATGACCTGCGCACCCCGCTGACCGCCATTTTGGGCTATCTGGATTTGCTGGAGCGGGAGGCGCTGTCCCCGGAAATGCGGCGCTATACCGCCCTTATTTATGGCCGCACCCAGGCCCTCTGCCAGCTTACGGACGAGCTGCTGCGCTACACCGTGGACGCCGGCCGTGGCGGGGAAACCCGCACCCTGGTGCGTCTGGACTTGACTGCCGCCCTGGAGGAGGCCCTGGCCTCCTTTTATGGGGCGCTGAGCCGCCGGGGCATTGTGCCGGAAATCTCCCTCCCGGCGGGAAAAGTGGAGCGGGAGCTGGACGCCGCCGCCCTCAGCCGGATTTTCAACAACATACTGAACAATGCCCTGAAATACAGCGACGGGGATTTGGCCGTCACCCTGGACGAAGGCGGCACCATAATCTTCTCTAACTCCGCCGGGACCATGGACGCCATTTCCACAGGCCGGCTCTTTGACCGGTTTTATACGGTGGACTCAGGCCGCACCTCCACGGGCCTGGGCCTGGCCATCGCCCGGCAGCTCACAGAGCAGCTGGGCGGGCACATCTCCGCAGATTATGCCGGCGGGCGGCTCTCTATTACCCTCTGCTTTCCGGAGAAGCCGTCCGAGGTACGTTAAAATGCCCGATTGGGAGGAATCTGTATGCCGCAAAACAAAATTTGCCACATTGTCGGCGCGGGGGAATTTGCCCCGGCGCGTTTTACCCCTGCGCCGGGGGATTTCATCATTGCCGCTGACGGCGGCTTCGCCCATCTCCAGGCCATGGGGGTAAAACCGGATTTGCTCCTGGGAGACTTTGACTCGCTGGAGACGGTCCCCGACTTCCCCAACAAGCTGACCCTCCCCGTTATGAAGGATGACACAGACACCGCCGCCGCCCTGCGCTGGGGCATGGAGCATGGCTACCGGGATTTCCGCCTCCACGGCGGGCTGGGCGGCCGGCTGGACCATACCCTGGCCAACATTCAGCTTTTGGCCGCCCTGTCGGCAGCGGGCTGCCGGGCCTTCCTCCTGGGCCAGGAGAGCACCCTCACTGTCCTCACAGACGGCACCCTCACCTTCCCCGCAGGATATGCGGGCACAGTCTCCGTCTTTTGCCACGGCGACGCCGCAGAGGGGGTTTCTCTCCGGGGGCTTTTGTATCCTCTCTCAGAGGTTCGCCTCACAGACACGGTTCCCCTGGGGGTCAGCAACTCCTTTCTGGAGGGTCAGGGCGCCGCAGTGACAGTGCGGCGGGGACAGCTGCTCCTCTTCTGGATGGGCAACGCCCAGCGGCCCCTGCCGGTATACACGCCCCTTTGATGCAGGAAAATTCAAGAAATCCTGCATGGCTTACAGAAAATTCCTTACCTTCCTTTTCCGGAATCAACTGGGATTTTTCTTTTTCCCTGCGTGAAGGACAGATTTCTTTCCAAGGAATCTGTCTATCTTTTTTTACTGCTTGTTTACATTCCATCGTCAAATTATTACAGACTGTTAGTTTTTCTTTACCCAACGGGGCAGATATGGTATACTGACCATGGATTTTCACGGGGCTTGGCCTTCTTTTGGGGCAGGCCCACCACAAAATGGATTCCCCGCTGTGCGCCCGGACGGGACGCACCGTACCAGAATACAGATATATGGAGGTTTTCCGTATGCAAAAACGGCTGCATCTTCTTTTGCTGTCCTTTCTCCTGCTCTTTTCCGTTGTGGCTGGCTGCTCCTCCGCCCAGACGCAGGAGACTGCCGCCCCCACAACTGAGCCTCCGGAGGCTGCTGCCACGCTGGCGCCGGCCCCGGTGGAAACGGAGCCCGCAGCGACGCAGGCGCCCGTCTCCGCCTCCCCCAGCGATATTCCCGCGCCCACGGAGGCCCCTGACGAGAGCCCGGCTGTCACGGCGGCGAGCATAGACTGGCGCAGCATCTATACCACCTTTTTAGAGGAAAATTATGCCCGCCTTTCGGAGCTGTGTTATGGGGGCATTGCCGGAGTTGGCTTTATAGACTTGGACCTGGACAGCGTGCCGGAACTCCTGCTCTTTGACGCTGGGGCTTCCGCCTCCATGGGCCTGCAGATTTTTGACATTGCCGGGGAGGCAGTGGAATGTGTCTCCGCCAATGTAGTGGAGCTGGGGGAGGCTTTCGGCGGCACCCATTACAGCACACTGTATGTCAATGCCAATTATTTTGACGATTTCCGCCTGGTGCAGGCCCCCAGCGGGGAGCGCTTCTGCTATGTAGTCTCCGGGAATGGGGCTCTGGACTTCAGTTACAGCGAGATTATCCGCTTTGACAGCGGCCCGGACAGCGTTGTGACCCTTACCAGCGTCCTGTATCAGTATGCGGAATGTGACCCCAACACGGGGGAAACCCTCTCTTCCCGCTATACCCGGGAGGGCAGCGAAATCGATGGGGCAGAAGCCAGCGAGGTAAATGAAGCCTTCTTCTCTGACAACACAGATTTGGACTATGAAGCCTTTGGTGTCTTTATCTGGGAGGACCGGGCCTACTCTACAGAGTATGACGGCTCTATGGCCATGGTCCAGGCAGCCCTGGACGGCTACGTACCTATGCCGGAATAAAACCAGCAGACAAACCATTCCGCTTTTCTCAGCGGAAAGAGAGAGGAGAATAGGCCTCCCCTTGCCTCGGCAAGGAGAGGCCTATTCATTTTTCTTCCCCTGTAATAGAATGCCATTTCTCCGGCGCAGATAAAAATTTTTTCATGAGATTTTCACCGTTTTATGATTGCAATGCCCCCATCCCCTGTGTATAATAGTTTCTGCAATATCGAAGGGCAAAAAATGAGGTGTTTACGCCATGCCTACCAAGTGGAAGCTCTCACCCGGAGAGCTGCACAAAATCTATGTGGCCAATACGGACGCCTTTTACCGGGCGGCCGGCAGCGCGCTGAGCCAGGAGCTGGACGCTTTTATGCAGAGCTGCGCCCAGAAACTCTGGTCCCACAGCGGCAGCCTGACCCAGGAGCACGCCGACGCGATTAACGAACTCTACTCCCGGAGCGCGGAGTCCCCCCACCGGCTCCTGTGGGAATTGACCCGGGCAGTCTGTGGCAGCAGTGATTTCCTGCCCCCCCTTTTCTTCTGGAACCTGACAGAACGGGACAAAAAGCGCGGCAGCGATGCATCCCGGATTTTTATCCGCATGTTCACCAATATCCTCCTGTATCTGGCCGCCGTGGACGACGACATTTCCTGGGAAGAGGCGGCGTTTATTGAGGACTGCGGCAGCAAGCTTTCCGCCATCTGCGACAGCGCCGGTGTGAAGAAGAGCAAGCCCCCCCTCAAAGCGACCGACTTCGTCACCAGCGGGGAGCCCAGCTTCCAGTCCAAGCAGCCCCCCGGCGAGCGGGCAGCCAGCCCCCGGCAGGCGGAACCGGACGTAGAGGCAGACACAGCACCGGAAAAACCGGACCTGGACGCCCTGATGGCCCAGCTGGATGCGCTGGTAGGGCTGGAGGACGTCAAAAAGGACGTGAAAAGCCTGGTCAACCTCATCAAAGTCCGCCGCCTCCGCTCAGAAAACGGCCTGCCTGTCCCCCCTATGTCCCTCCATCTGGTTTTTATGGGCAATCCGGGCACTGGAAAAACCACTGTGGCCCGGCTCCTTTCGGGCATTTACGCCGCCATCGGCGTCCTGAGCCGGGGACAGCTCATTGAGGTGGACCGCTCCGGCCTGGTGGCAGGCTATGTGGGCCAGACCGCCCTGAAAAACCAGGAGGCCATTTCCTCGGCCATGGGCGGCGTACTGTTCATCGACGAGGCCTACTCCCTGGCCAGCGGCGGGGAAAATGACTTCGGCCGGGAGGCCATCGAGACCATTCTCAAGGCCATGGAGGACCACCGGGATGATTTGGTGGTAATTGTGGCCGGTTACGACGAGCCCATGGAGACCTTCTTAAACTCCAACCCCGGCCTGGAATCGCGCTTCAACAAATACTTCTATTTCCCCGACTATACAGGGGAGGAACTGCTCACCATTTTCGAAAACCTCTGTGAGAAAAACGGCTATACCCTGACGCCAGCGGCACTGGAGACGGCCAGGGCCCTTTTCCAGCAGCTCTATGCAGAGCGGGATGACAATTTTGGAAACGGCCGGGATGTGCGCAACCGCTTTGAAGATGTTATCTCCCGCCACGCTGACCGTGTCGCCGCCATGGAAAATCCCAGCAAAGAGGATTTGATGGCCCTGTTGCCGGAGGATTTTCAGCAGAATTCAGCCCCGCAATAATTCCAGCATAAATTTTTATGTATAAAGGATAGGATATGACATGAAAAAAGTATTGGTATTGGTTTTGTCCCTCAGCCTGCTTCTGGGCGCCGCCGGCTGTTCCCTCTTTGGCGGAAGCGACCCGCAAGCCCTTTTAAATGAAGCCAACCTCCGGCTGGAGTCGGCCTCCAACCTGGACTATGCGGTGTCACGCTGGAAGTAACCCTGGGTACAGAGACCAACACTGTCTCCCAGTCCGGACGTTTCCGTTATACAGATTTGGAGGGGGACGATTTCCGCTATTCCTACAGTGGACAATACAACGGATATGGCGAGACCTACAATCTGGAAACCTGCTATGCCGACGGGCGGGTCTATGAGACAAATCAATATGGCTCCTTTACCGCCGAGACCACCGCAGAGTATTTCCAGGAATACTGCACCGACTCCCATATCAGCGTGGGCCTGAGCCGGGATGAGCACGAGACCATCGAGGCCGAACGCGCCGACGGCGGCACTACGATTACTTACAGCGGCACCGGCGGGCTCATGTACGGCTACCTGGAGGACTTTTTAGCCGGCAGCGGCTTCACTCCTGACAGCAGTGACTTTACCTACAGCGGCACCGCCTTCATCCCCGAGGACGGCTATGTCAGCGAGGAAACCATCCAGATGGACTGCGGCGGCACCATTGGCACTGACGCCGCCTCTGTCTCTGTAACGGTCACCACCTCCGTGAATAAAATGGACGACGGCATCACGGTCACCGTTCCCGATGCCTCCGGGTACACGGAGGTCTCCGATGTGCGCATCCCCACCCTCCTGATTGCCGCCTATGACGATTTCCTGGCAGATGCCAATGTCCAGTTCTATCAGACTGCAGAGCGCACCTATACAGCCAGCGGCGTCTCCGATGTCTACGAGGAGCGCTTTGATGTGGCTATGGCCTACCCGGATGCATTCCACTTCAGCATTCTGGGCGAAATCGCCCTCAACGGCTCCACCTATGAGAGCAGCATGTACTATGATGGCACCACCCTGATTGACATCTTTGACGGAGAGCAGAGCACCTCCACCGACTATACCCTCTCGGATATCTTCTCCCTTGTCCAGAGCTATCAGGGAGAATATGCCGTTCTCTCCCTGGATTATGTGGAAAATCTCACCATGACAGAGCAGGGCGGCACCTATGTCATCGAATATGACTACACCGATGAATATACGGATATGGATGTGGACTACTACGCCAACTTGTACGATATGGAAGACATGTCCACCTATATGGACAGTGTGGAATACATCCAGAACCACGCCACCGTCTCCATCGACGCCCTCACCGGCGACCTGCTCAGTCACAACGTTGCCACCCAGGCCAACTATACTGCCGACGGGACGACGCTGGAAGTGGTCATGAACTACCAGTTGGATGTCACTGCCCGGGATGGCGATGTTCAGGTAACACCTGCACCAGGAACAGACATTTAAACCGCCTTTCCTCGTTGAGAACAAGTATGCCCCTTCCTGCGGGAAGGGGCACATTTATCTGCCAAAGGAGGCCCACATGGATACTGCTGCACTGCGCCGGTGCCGGCTGTTTCTGCTGGACATGGACGGCACACTCTATATTGACGACCACCTCTTCCCCGGTACCGTCCCCTTTCTGGAGGCAGTGCGCCGGCGGGGCGGAACCTACCTGTTCCTCACCAACAATTCTTCCCGCTCCGGGGAGGCCTATGTAGAAAAGCTCCATCGTCTGGGCCTGCATGCCCGCCGCGAGGACTTTTTCACTTCCGTGGACGCCCTCATCCACCGCCTCAAAACCAAAAAACGCTATCAGCTCTGCTATGCTTTTGGCACCGCCTCCTTCCGGCAGCAGCTGGCCGGGGCGGGGATTCCTGTAACCAACACCCTCTCGGCGGACATTGACTGCCTTCTCATCGGCTTTGACACGGAACTCACATTCCAGAAGCTGGAGGACGCCTGTATCCTCTTGAATCGGGGCGTGGACTTTATTGCCACCAACCCGGACTGGGTCTGCCCCACCTGGTATGGCAGTGTCCCCGACTGCGGCAGCGTATGTGAAATGCTCTATCGGGCCACCGGGCGCCGGCCCGAGGTTATCGGGAAGCCAAACCCGGAGATGGCCCGGCTGGCCATGGCCCAGGGCGGCTTCACCCCGGAGGAAACGCTCCTGGTGGGGGACCGGCTGTATACGGACATCGCCTGCGGTGTCAACGCCGGGGCCCACACCGCCTTTCTCCTATCCGGGGAGGG
>CAZRNK010000053.1:0-9794 GCA_964601435.1 uncultured Oscillospiraceae bacterium
TGTATCATACCTGCATTATACTACTTTTTTCTCTATTGGTACAGCTTCTAAATGAGAAACAAAAAGGCAATCCAATAGACCTCACCCTTAATCCGGTAAACCGCCTTTGCTTTGCCGCCACTGCCACCTTCCGGCAGGGCCGCCGCGTCCGGGACCTCTTCCAGCTTCCGCGGCAGAAAGGCCGCCGCCAAAATCAGGATGGGCACACCAATCAGATATGTCAAAAAGCTGTACTGCCAGCCGAACTCTGCCAGCAGGCCGCCCACCAGGGTATAATAGGTCCCCCCCATCATGGAAAAGGCCCCTGTCAGCCCCACTACCCGGGAGCGGGTGTCCTCATCCAGAAACGCCTGAAACCCCAAACTGCCGGAGACGGTGGGCCCCAGCCCCACAGCCGCGCCATACAGAATGCGCAAAATCAAAATCACGGTAAAGTCCCGAATGAAAAACGGCACCACGCCGCAAAACAGGAACAGGGCTATGCTGAAGAGAATCAAACTCTTTTTGGAAAACTTTGTGCTGAGCCAGCTGGCCACCAGGGCCGCGGGAATCTGCAAAATCACCGGCCCGGTAACCAGGAGCTGAATCCAGACGGTGCCCACGTCGGGAAAGGCCTGCTGGATATAGGCCAGGCCCGAGGAAAGCGCCAGGGAGCCCATGCCCATCATAGAGACTGCACACAGCGCCGCTATCAGCAGTCCCCTTTTTTTCTTGTCCATACGTTTCGCCCCATTTGCGCGCAAAGTTATCGGAAAACTATTGCATAATTAGAAAATTCATGATATATTTAAATTAATTAAATATATTTATTCAAAATTTAAAGGGGGCAAGGCTATGGAAAACCCAAAACAGGCAGCGCCGCTGACCCGCGAGGAAAAGCGGGAGGCAAAACTCCGGAGCAAGGCGGAGAAATATCTCGCGCAGCTGGAGCCCACAGAAGAAGTCCTCCTTCTGGGCCGGTTCAGCGCCCTGCGGCTTTTCTGCTTCTGCATGGCAATCATGATTGGGCTGTTCCTTGTGAACTGGCTCGTGCCGGAGAAAAGCACGTTCATCACCATGGCCTGCAACATTGGGGTGGTCATCGCCGTCTTTGAGGCGTGCAGGGCCGTGGCCGCCGCCCGCAATGCCGTCCTGGTGGTTACGGACCGGCGCATTCTGGGCGAGGCGGACATGCGCGCCTTTGATATCCCCCTGGGGCGCATCCGGAACCTGGCGCCCGGCTTCGTCCTCTTCGTGGACACAGGAGAGCCCCAGACCTCCATCCGGCTGAAATACCTGGTCAATACCCGGGATTTCTACAATACCCTCGCGCCCCTTATCCGGGAGCAGAAATGAAGCCATTTCCCCCGGGGCAGCCATACATAAGAAGCCTTGCAGAATTTGCGGCGGCCAAATTGGCCGCCGCAAACCTTTTGTGGTCAATTCCGGCCTCGAATCCCTTTTCGCGCCGCAGCGCGGCACTTAGAACGTCACAATCCCCTTGATGTAGTCCGGTGTGGGCTTATCCAGCATCTCAAAGGCCTTCTGGACATCCTCAAAGGGGAACTCATGGGAAATAAACGCATCGCAGGGCAGGCGATCATCCATATACGACGCGATGCCCTCCTCCATGTTCTCCCGGGGCCGGGGGGCGAAGGTGGGATGGGTCGAGACTAGAATGGGGGTCTTGACCATCAGGTTCCAGCCCAGTGTGGGCGGGAAGGGGTCGCCCTTGGCATAGACCGAGGGAATCAGAATCTTCCCCACCCCGCGGAAAGAGCCGTCGAACTGGTCCATGCCGCCGGCGTGGTTCTGCTTGATAATCTTTCCGGCGGTGTCCAGGCCGTTCAGGCTGCCGGTAATCTCTACAACGACGTCGAAGAAACGGCCGTTCGTCAGCTCCCAGGCCGCGTCGTCCACCTCGCAGTTTTTCGGGTTAATGGTGTGGGTCGCACCGTATTTTTTGGCCAGCTCCAGCTTGTTGTCCAGCAAGTCAATGGCCACAACTTTCTTGGCGCCGCTTTTGCGCAGGCCGGCAATGACCATCAGGCCCATAAAGCCGCAGCCTACCACGGCGACATTCTCCCCATACTTGCAGGAGGCCTCCCGGACGATGTTCACAATGCAGCCCAGCGGTTCAGCACAGCAGTATTTTACCGGCTTGCCGTCTGTGGGAATCTCGCAGAACATCCGGTTGTCGTCCTTGATAATGAAATAGTCGTTAAAGCCGCCGCCGAAACCGCCCACAATCTCGCCGGGGCGGAAGTTTTTGACGGCCTTGCCCACTTCCACTACCTCTGCCACAGGTTCATGGCCCAGGCCGGTGGGGAACACCGGCTCGCCAACCCCCATGCGGGTGTAGCCATACTTGGAGACACTGATGCCTACACTCCCCAGAAAGGTGGGCAAATCCGTGTGGCACATGCCTACGGAAATGGTTTTCATCAAAATCTCGTCATCGGCCAGTTTGGGCAGCTCGGTCTCAAAAATCTCAATCCGGCGCGGCGCCACGACCATCGCCTGTCTGACTTTCATGATTGCTCCCTCCTTTTTTGTTTCGCTTACCGCAGCCTATTCCAAATCCGGATTGCACTTGACCAGGACCTTGGGGTGCTTTCCGGTGAGATGCTCGGCGTAGGCGGCGATGCCGTCCTCTAAGTCGAACACGGTGTCTGTCAGGCACTTCAGGTTCAGGCGGGGCATCATGTTCACCGCCCGTGGGAAGGCGTAGGGGGCCACAAACACGCCGCTGATGGTCAGCTCCTTGAAATAGCAGTACCGGGCGATGTTAAAGGGCATATTGTAATCATTGGGGTACATGGCGCCGTAAATCAGCGTACCGCCGTTGGCGCAGATTTCCGGCAGCAGGGGCGCCGCGGCCTTGGCTCCGGAGCAGTCCAGGACGATGTCAAAGCCCATGCCGCCGGTAATCTCCATGGCCCGGTTAATCACATCTTCGTTGATGGAGTCCACCGTGTACTCCGCGCCCAGGGTTTTGGCCAGTTCCCGGCGGTCTGCCAGGGGCTCGAGCAGGGTCAGCTTGGTGGCGCCATACATGGACAGGCACTGCACCGCCAGCAGGCCGATGGGGCCGCCGCCGCAGACACAGACCGTGTTGCCGCACTTCACGCCGCACTTATCCATCATGCGGATGACAATGGACAGCGGCTCCAGCAGGCAGCCCTCTTTCAGGCTGACGCTGTCGGGCAGCTTATAGACCTGGTCCTCATGCCAGACGACATACTGCGCCATGCCCGGGCCTCCGCCGCGGACATTGGTGCAGAACTGCTGCTTGCCGCTGGCACAGTTCCAGCAGCCGCCGCACTGGCGGATAAAGTTGCCGCCCACCCGGTCGCCAATCTTCAGGCCCTTGTGGTTGGCCTCGGGGCCCAGCTCCACAACAACGCCGGAAATCTCATGGCCCAGGGGAATGGGTGTGGTGTCCCCTTTGGGCTGGCCGAAGCAGCCGTCCACCGCATGGGGGTCCGAGCCGCAGATGGCACAGTATGCCACCTTGATTTTCACATCCTGGGGCCCTACCTCCGGCATGGGCAAATCCCGGAAATCCACCAGGCCCCGGGTTTCGGGATTGGGGTCGCGCATGTCGCCTACGCGGACGCCGCACAAAGTTTTCAAAGTTTCCATAGAGCAGGCACCTCCTGAAAGTCATTTTTCTTTTTCCGGGCCCGGGACGGTCTGCGCCGCCCCGGGCAAATCTGTACGGCAGCGGGAAATTATTTCTCCGCTTCTGCTGCCAGCGCCGCATCCCGGCGGGCAACAATTTCTGCCGCCATTTTGGCATAGGTGGCTTTGTCCAGCTTGTAGCAGAACATGGCCACAGCTGCAACAGCGTAGCAAATGGCGCAATAGATATGGGTCCAGAAGTTCATGTGCCACATGACGCTGTCGGTCTGCACCGCGTTGGGCACATAGCCGATGCCCTCCAGCACCCAGGCCGCCGCGGCAACCGTCAGCGCCTGGCCCACCTTGAAGAAGAAGTTTACAACGGTGGACAGGAAGCCGCCGGCATACTGATTGTACTTGTACATGGTGTACTCTGCCGTGTCGGGAACCATGCCGTACAGGGAGCCCAGAATCAGGCCGGTGCACAGGCCGGGGATGGCGCCGCCCAGGACATAGTAGGCCATCTTGACAGCTGTGCCGCTGTCGGTGCCCAGATTCATCATGGGCAGGAAATAGCAGATTACGGCGCAAACGGTGGAGACCACGAAGCCCCAGGCAGGGACGGTGGCCTTGTTCTTGACCTTCTTTACCAGGAAGTTTACAGAGAAGGTGCCCACTGCCGCAAAAATGGGGGTAACTGTGTTGACATTGGCGAACATGAGCTGGTCGCCCACATAGTAGGTGAAGTAGTACATCTTGAAGGTGGCGCCGCCGTTCATGAAGCCCCAGGCAACAAAAGCTACGGTCAGCAGCCAGATGGGGGTGTTCCCCTTCAGGAGCTTGAACTGGGACCTCAGGCTGTTCTTTTCATAGGGAATATGGACAATCTCCTTGGTACCAAAGACGCAGATTAAGAACATGGGAACGGCAATGATGGAGAAAATCAGGGTCGTCTTGGTATAGGCCGCCGCGTCCGCACCGAAGAAGTTGACCACCCGCAGAACGGTAAAGCCCAGAATGGTGCCCAGCAGGAAAGTAAAGGTCATACGCCAGGCCGAGAGGGACGAACGGGTCTCTGCATCCCGGGTCATCACCGTGGGCAGGGCACTGTACGGGATATTTACAGCCGTGTACAGGAACACCAGGACGAAGTACATGCCCAGGCTCCAGACGGTCCGGGCCGTGGTGCTCCAGTTCAGATTGGTATAGAAGCACAGCACATTGAAAATCAGCATGGGGACAAAGGCGAAGAGAATCCAGGGACGATAGCGGCCCAGTTTGGTCTTCGTCCGGTCGGACCACAGGCCCACCATGGGGTCATTGATGGCGTCCCAGAGCTTGGAAACCAGGATAACGGTACCCACCAGGCCGGCGGGGATTAACGCCATATCGGTGAAAAAGAAGGTCAGGTAGCTGCCCACCATGGTCCAGGAGCAGTTACAGGCCGCATCGCCGAAGGCGTAGCAGATTCTGGATTTCAGGTCGAGTTTGGAATACTCGTCTACCTGTGCTACAGCATTGACTTTACTCACAATCAGCACTCCTTACTGTCTGTCATAACTGTCATAATTTTTCTTTTTTCGGGCGCCTCGCGCCCCGGTTGGTGCTTATGTGGGAAAGGAATATTCGCTTGTTTTTCGCTTACTGTACAGCCGCCTTCACCGCATCAATGGTGTCGCGCAGGCCGTAGTGATATTTGTCGCGCAGCTCCTCGCCGCTGCCAAAGCCGGCGTAGACCTGGGGAATCCCCATCCGCTTGAAGCTCTTGGGTGTAATCTTGTTGTCCACCAGATAGTCGGCGATGGTGCTGGCCAGGCCACCGTACATCAGATGGTCCTCCAGCACAATGATGTGACCCGTCTCGGCGACGCAGCGCTCCACCAGTTCTCCGTCCAGGGGCTTGATGGAATACATATCCACCACCCGGACGCTGATGCCCGCCTGCTCCAGCTCCTGGGCCGCCAGGAGCGCCTGGAACACCATCTCCCCGTGGGCAAAGATTGTGCAGGCACTGCCGTCCCGGGCAACGAGGCCCTTGCCAATCTCAAATTTCTGGCTGCCCGGCTCATAGAGAAGGTGGTCCGCTTTCCCCTGGGCCAGACGGATAAACATGGGCCCGGGATACTCCATCCCCAAATAGAGAATGTCGCGAATCATATTGGGGTCGCCAATGGAAATCACCGTCATGTTCACCATGGACTGCATAATGGCGATGTCCTCCATGGCGTTGTGAGTGGAGCCGCCGCCGGAAGTAAGCCCGCCGCCGGTGCCGATGATGCGCACCGGGAGATTCTGATAGCAGATGTCGGTACGCACCTGCTCGCAGGCCCGCATGGTGAGAAAGGGAATCATGCCCATAATTACGGGAATATTACCCTCCAGGGCCAGGCCCGCGGCTATGCCGGCTGCGCTCTGCTCGGCAATACCCGTGTCTATGTAGTGGGTGGGCAAATCCCGCCGGAAGTCCTTCAGGGCGCCTCCGATATCGGAGGTCACTACATACAGCTTGTCGTTGCTCAGGCCAATCTCATGCAGCGTGCTGCCGATGACATCGCGCCCGGAAAACAGTGCGCCAAAGTTGAAGCTCTCCGACATGAGTCAGCACCCCCTTTCCTGTTTGTACGCGGCCTCGATGTCGGCCAGGGCCTGGGCCAAATCCTTCTCGCCCAGCTTGCCCGCGTGCCAGCCCAGATTTTTCTCCATGAAGGACACGCCCTTGCCCTTGATGGTGTTGGCGATAATCGCCGTGGGTGTATCGCTCTCGGCGGGCGGCAGGCCGTCAAACGCCTCCAAAATCTGCGCCATATTGTGGCCGTCAATTTCCACGACATTGAAGCCAAAGGCCCGCCACTTGTCCGTATATGGCTCCAGCTTAACAAGCTCCTCGGAATAGCTGGTCATAAACTGCCGGTTCCTGTCCACCACCACAATCAGGTTGCCCAAATCCTGGGAATGGGCTACTGTGGCGGCCTCCCAGACGGAGCCCTCGGCGCTCTCGCCGTCGCCCATCATGCAGTAGACCCGGTGCCCCTGCCCCTTGGTGCGGGCGGAGATGGCCATGCCCACCGCCATGGGCAGCCCGTGGCCCAGGGAGCCGGAGGAGCACTCCACCCCCGGCAGATGCACCTTGCAGGGATGCATGCCATAGGCGCTGTCCAGCTGGCCGTAGGTCCGCAGGATTTCATCATAGTCGAAGAAGCCCCGCATGGCCATGGCGATGTACATGCACACGGCCCCATGCCCTTTGCTGAGGACGAAACGGTCCCGGGTGGGCATATGGATATCTGCCGGGTCCACGTGCAGGGCGTGGTGGTACAGGCCAATCAGCAAATCTGTCATGGACAAATCGCCGCCGATATGCACTGCGCCCTGATAGCTGCCGCACAGATTCAGCAGCTTTTTCCGCATCTCATACGCCAAATCCTGTAGGCGCATGATTTCTTTCTGGTCTGTCATAGAAATATGTCCCTCCTTTTTTCCAAGCTGTGCTGTATCCCCAGAAAATTTCCGCTCCGGAGGCATCTCCCCCTCCGGCCCCGGTTGGGAATACCGCTGGGTACGGGCAAAAGGCCGTCCCCCGGGTGCCTCCCACTCACCTCCTACTCAGGCATGTGCAGGGCCTTGCAAAAAGCCTACAGCAACAGATTTGCCTGCAGTTTGTGCGCAAATTGCCCAATTTTGCGCTGCTATCACTATAATTTTAAGGCAAAATATACAGGTTTGGCAATTCCCATAACGGACATCTTTCTCATCTGAAATGTCACTATTGTACAGTTTTCTTGTTAAATTTTTTCTCAATTCTGTGTATATTGCACAAATTTCAGAAGGAAAATTTTGCACGCCACTTCCCATTCTGCTTTGGCTTTCAGCGGCATATATGGTACAATAGGAACACTGAAACAGCGGAAAACAGCTCAAAAGGACTGGTTTGATGCGCGAATTTACAAATTTCAATTTGCTTAACGGCTTCATGGGAGACCTGCCCACCCTGAGCGGGAAAATTTCAGTTTTAAATATTGAATATCTGGACAGGGGAAAAAATATTTACCAGGCCCCCATCTGCAGCGATTATCGAATTTTATATTTTTTCTTTGGAGAACCCCAAACCGTCACACTCTGTTCTCCGGAATCCGAGCCGCTGACGATGACCGTTCCGGCTGACGCCGTACTCTCCGTCAGTGCAAGGCTACGCCACAAATTCGAATTTATGCCTCTGGTCCGGCCGGCTACCCTGGTCATTTATTATCAGATTCTCTCCGGAACCAACGTGCCCAGCCCGATTCAGGAGTACCAAAACGACGAGTTGGAGCTTATTCATGCTTTTCGTCTGCCCCCTTACAGCGTGACCCCCATTCACAGCCGCCTGATGCGGGAGCTGGCGATTACAAACGACTACCTGGCAACCAGTACCAAGGGAGACGCCTTAAAACTGCGCAATCAGCTCTGTAATATTTTTCTGTCAGTCTTTCAGCAGAATCAGTTTGCACCGGGGGCAAACTACGAGGAAAAACTGCAGGATTCCCTGAGCCGCAACACCAACTTTGTCCTGCGGCAGCGGATTCTGGAGTGCGCCTTCGACGGCGTGCCTCTGAAAGATGTCTCCGATGACCTGCACTATACCGCCCGGCACATCCAGCGCCTGGTCTCCCGCTGCTATGGGGAGGGCTTTGCCAAGGTTGTGCTGAACTTCCGGGTCAGCTATCTGATGCTCCTCCTCCACGAGACAGACCTCCCCCTCCGGGACGCAGGCCGCCAGGCCGGTTTCACCAATGAAAAGATGATGTTCCAGGCTTTCAAAGCCGTCACCGGAACCACACCGGCGAAGTTTCGCAAGCAATATGAAAAAGAACGTGACAGAAAGCAAACGCTGCAACTATCACGCCCATGATTTTTACAAACTTTCTCTTGACTTGAACTGCACTCCAAGTTCTATAATAGTAAATATGGATAGAATCGAACATACAGGGCTGCGGCCGTATTCCGGAAATGTTCTTGCCGCGCTGGCATGCAGTCCCCACACAGTCTGATAAAGGAGGAATTTTCATGGCACAGCAAAACCCTGTCCCCGGCACCGGCGGCGCCCACTACATTCCCTATGACCAGCGCTCCGGCGACACTTCCATCGTATACTTCACCCGTGACCTCTCTGCCCAGGGTCTCCAGCGGATTTTTGAGCGGGTCCGCGCACCTCTGACGGGCAAAATTGCCATTAAGCTCCACACCGGCGAGCCCCAGGGGCCCAACATCATTCACCGGCCCTGGGTCCAGAATCTGATTGAAAAGGATTTGCCCGGCGCCCACATTGTAGAGACCAACACCTATTATGAGGGCGGCCGCTATACCACCGAGGCCCACCGGGAAACCCTGAAAATCAACGGCTGGACCTTCTGCCCCGTGGACATTATGGATGAGGAGGGCGTCCTCCCCCTGCCGGTTAAGGGCGGCAAGTGGTTCGATGCAGTCCACATGGGCAAAAATATCGCCAATTATGACTCCCTCTTTGTCCTAACCCATTTCAAGGGCCACGCCATGGGCGGCTTCGGCGGCTCGGCCAAGAACATCGGCATCGGCTGTGCCGACGGCCGCATCGGCAAGGCGGAAATCCACACGGTTCCCGGCTCTGACGACATGTGGAGCATCGCCCAGGAGGAGTTCATGGAGCGGATGATGGAGAGCGCCAAGGCTGTAGTAGACCATTTTGCGCCCCATATCACCTTTGTGAATGTGTTGCGGAACATGTCCGTCTCCTGCGACTGCGAGGGAGTTGCCGCCGAGCCAGTAGTGACGCCCAACATCGGCATTGTGGCCTCTCTGGACATCCTGGCAGTGGACCAGGCCAGTGTAGATTTGGTCTATGCCCTCAAGGAAGAGGAGCACCATGCCCTGGTGGAGCGCATGGAGAGCCGCCATGGCCTGCGCCAGCTCACCTATATGAAGGAGTTGGGCATGGGCAACGACCGCTATCAGCTTGTGGACATCGACAACGGCGACGCGGTCATTACCGCTCAGGACGCTGTCCAGGGCGTCGTGCCCTTCCAGGGCTGAGTTTTGGCTTCTGCTAAGGAGAAGCACCCAAAAGAAAATTTTCCCCTGCGAGGGGACGTAAGGCGTTCTTTTTCTTGTTCCTGCAAGAAAAGGAACCAAAAGAATGTTTTCCGCCTGCCGGCGGGACGAGGGGGCGCTACTTTTCT
>CAZRNK010000054.1:0-9470 GCA_964601435.1 uncultured Oscillospiraceae bacterium
AAAAATGGAAGGCAAAGAAATTTTAGTGGATACCCGGAGCTTGGAGGATGCGGAGGGGAGGCTTCGGGAGTACGGCTATTTCATCCTGGTGGGAGAGAAATGCGTGGGCAGCTTTTCCTGCGAGGCTTATGGCGTTATGATCCGGGAGACGGCGGGGGAGAGCGCCGCCGTCCCCGATATCACGGTCAGCGCTGCGCGGATCGAGGACCTGATCACCCGTCTGATCCGAAACACCGTCACGCCCACCGCGCTGGCGGATGTGGTGGCCGACTGGCTCTAAATATAAAAACAGGGCCCGGCGGCCGCCTGAAAGAGACGGCGCCGGGCTCTGTCGATACAGTCATTGCTCTGCTTCTCTGATCTGCGCACGGTTGCGCAGCAGTTCCACCTGAAGCGTCTCCCCCGCCTGCTTGGGGGGCTCGCCGGGGGTGGATATATATACTCCTTCACTGCACAAGGTCCTGGCGGCGCAGGAGCCCGGCCCTTTTGCGGCCAGAGGGGTGGTCAGATACTCCCCCTCCGGCGTCCGCACCACCTGCAGCCGGCACATCATGGACATGGCGGGAGGGGGATTCAGCGCTGCGGTCAGGGTGGCGGTGATCCGCTCCCGCACGGGGACAGGCACCCCCAGCCAGCGGCACACCAGGGGACGCACCGCCCAGTCCAGCCCATAGAACGCCGCCAGGGCCGGACCGGACAGGTTGAGCACCGGTTTGCCGCCGATGACCGCCACGCTCATGGGGCGGCCGGGCACCGCCGCCACCCCGTGGAGCAGGGCGCCGCGGCGCTGCAGAACGGCGGCGCAGTAATCCTCGCCGCCCTTGGAGGTCCCCGCATTGAGCAGCACGATATCCGCGGTGGACAGCAGCTCGTCCAAAACACGCTCCAGGTCTTCCTCCCGGTCCTTCACGATGGGGTGGAGGACCGGCTCGGCCCCCATCTCCCGCAGAAGCTGGGCCGCCATCAGCCCGTTGGTGTCGAAATTCTGGCCGCGCTGCAGCGCGCTTCCAATGGGGACCAGCTCACTGCCCGTGGGGACGAAGGCCACCCTGGGGCGCACCACCACCGGCACCCGGTCATAGCCCCCCATCCCGATGGCGGCGAGGTCCATGGCGGTGAGCACCGTGCCTCTGCGGCCCACCACAGCTTCCCGGGAGAGCTGACTGCCCGCGGGGCGGACATTCATCCCCCGGCTCAGGGTCAGCTCCGGGGAGAAGGACAGCCCGCCCTGGGGCAGGAGGGTCACCTGCTCGATGGGGACCACCGTGTCGTACTCATCGGGGAAATCGTCCCCGGTGTCCGCCCGGACATACTCCCGGCCCTTCTGCCAGCGAGCGGGATCCCACCCCGCCTGTTCCGTCAGGGAGAAGGGGATGGCCACCCCGTCCATGGCGGAGGCGCGTACCGCCGGGATGTCGTACCGGGCGGTGAGGTCCTCCGCCAGCACGCGTCCCACTGCCTGTGTCAGAGGGACCTCCTCCGTCCCCGGGTTGGGGTCCCACCGGCTCAGCAGACAATCCAGGGCTTCCTCCTTGGAGGGGAGTTTCCCCAATGCCATTTTCACATCTGATTCCTCCTTTGGCGGCGTGGCCGCCTGTTTTGGTGCGCCGCAGCAGCCCATGCGCGCGGTGTGCCGCCCCGAAGGGCATGTGCCGGCAGCAGCATGACCGCAGACCCGAAGCCGTCCGCCGGACCAGGCTGCGATGCGGCAGGGCTTTCCCCGCCGCGGAGGAGCTGCGGGCCCGACACGCCCCGGGGCGGAGCATATCTTTTGCGGTGCTATTATAGCACATCTTTCTCCCCGTGTCCGTTGGAAATCCTTTTTATTCCTCCATCTTGACAAATTTTGCGCGCCGGGTTATGATACGGATACAGAGAAAGCCGCCTTGGGCGGCAGCAAAGTCCTTTTCCGGCTTGCGCGCGGACACAAGCGTCCGCCCGGCCGGAGCTTTTTTGAGTGATAGTTAGTGATTGCTAACTACTTGGACAAGAACGGGAGGCGGAGGCATGCTTACGGACTATCTTGACGCGTTGTGCGGGGAGGAGGCCGGTTCGGCACAGGTGCGCCGTACCTTCTACGCCCCGGGGATCGTCACCTATGACTGCCGCGCACTGCCTGCCGCTCCCGCAGCTCTGGTGCCTCTGGCGGCGGGACAGCTGGAGCTGCTGTTCTGCCGGGAGGGGCGGCTGGAGCTGGAGCGCTGGGAGGGCGGAGAGCTCTCCGTCGGGGCGGGAGAGGTGCTCCTGCTCTCCTCTGCCGCCCGGCTGACGAAATTGACCGCCGCGCTGCGGCCCTTCCGCTGCACGGTTGCCCTGATCCGGGAGGAGGAGGCCCGCCCTGCGCTGCGGCAGTTCTGCGCTCTGCTGCCCGGCCTTCCCGCGGACCTTGCCTGGCTGGAGGAACTGCTGGACCGGCACAGGGGGGTCATGGTGCTGCGGGATGAGAGCTGGACCCGCTCCGCCCACGCCGCGATGGACCGTCTGGCACCGGACCAGGACGGGACTTATTTCCTGTTCAAGCTGCTGGAGCTGATCTATCTGCTCCGCTGCGGCGTCCAGCGCCCCGGCGGCGTACCGGAGGGGCGGTACTACGACCGCTATCAGGAGGAGACGGTGCGCCGGGTCCACGACTATATCTGCGCCCATCCGGAGCGGCGGCTGACCATCCAGGAGCTGGCCCGCCAGTTCCAGCTTTCCCCCACCCTTCTGAAGGGGTGCTTCCGCCAGCTGTACGGGGACCCGGTCCACGCCTATCTCCAGCGCTACCGCCTTCAGACCGCGGCCCACCTGCTGGCCACCACCGGGGACAGCGTCACCGAGATCTCCGCCGCCGTGGGCTACACGGGGGTCAGCCGTTTCAGTGCGGCTTTCAAGAAGCAGTACCGGCTGATCCCTAGCCAGTATCGCCGCCTCCACCGCGGAAAAAATGTCTGAAACAGACATTTTTTGGCCGTTTGGGACAGCAATTTTCTCCACAGTGTGGTATGGTACCCTGTAAGTGCATACCGCACATGTCTGGAGGTGGCCGATTTGAAGCAGCACAAATTTTGGGCCTGGGGCGCCGTGATCTGCATGATGATGGTTATGATCACGGGCTACCGCCGCAAATAAAGTCCGTACACCGCCATGCAACCGTAAGGAGGAACAAGGGATGAATGTCTACAAAAATCTCGCGCTGTTCGCGGGGGGTGTTCTGTTTGGCTCCGCCGGCATCAAGCTGCTCAGCAGCAAGGATGCCAAGCAGGTCTATACCCACACCACCGCCGCCGCGCTGCGGATGAAGGAGTCGGTGATGGCCACCGTCACCTCCGTCCAGGAGAATGCCGCCGACATCCTGGCTGCCGCCAAGGATATCAACGAGAAGCGCGCGCAGGAGGAGGAGAAGGCTGCGGCCGGTGAGGAGAACGGCTGAGCCGAATCCTGCCCCGCACCCCCGTTCGGCCGGCCCGCAGTCGGGGCTGCCGGGCGCGTCTTCTTCCATGCCGGCACGCCGCTTTCCCACGGCGGCTGGAAACCAGAGGGCCGCGCTGCGGCCCTCTTTTCTGTTGGGAGGTCTTTATGAAATTTCAAGTGATGCATATCAGCTCGGGCCGGGTGCGCGTCCGGATGGCGCAGCCCAGGATGACGCTGGAACAGGCGGATCTGCTGGAGGCCTATCTCCAGCAGCTGCCTGGGGTGGAGCAGGCGGCGGTCCATGAGCGGACCCGCTGCGCCGTGATCCGGTTCCGGGGCGACCGCCGGGCGCTGTACCAGAGGCTGGCGGAGTTTTCCTATCAGGACCCCGCCGTGGAGGCATTGGCCCCCTTTCACAGCAGCCGCGCGCTGAACCGGGCGTATCAGGAGAAGCTGGTGGGGATGGCGGTGTTCAAGCTGGCCCGTTCCCTCTTCGTCCCGGCGGCGCTGCGCGCCGCGTGGACCGTGTTTCGCTCAATTCGATTCCTGGTACGGGGGCTGCGCTGCCTGGTGCGGCGGCAGCTGCATGTGGAGCTGCTGGACGCGCTGTCCATCGGGATCTCGCTGGTTCGCCGGGACTTCGGCACCGCCAGCTCGGTGATGTTTCTGCTGAAGCTGGGGGAGCTGCTGGAGGAGTGGACCCACAAAAAGTCGGTGGAGGACTTGGCCCGATGCATGTCCCTGAATGTGGACCGGGCCTGGCTGCTCACTGACGGCGGCGAGGAGGTGCTCACCCCGCTGTCCCAGGTGCGCCCCGGCGACCATATCGTGGTGCGCCTGGGCGGGCTGATCCCCCTGGACAGCGTCATCCTCCGGGGGGAGGTGATGGTGAACCAGGCCTCCCTCACTGGAGAGTCCATCCCCGTCCCCAAGCGGCCGGGCACCGCCGTGTATGCCGGTACCGTGGTGGAGGAGGGGGAGTGCGTCCTCACGGTCACCCAGCAGTCGGGGGAGAGCCGCTACGACAAGATCGTGGCCATGATCGAGCAGTCGGAGAAGCTGAAATCCGCCGCCGAGAGCCGCGCCTCCGCCCTGGCGGACCGGCTGGTGCCCTATACCCTGGCCGGCAGTGCGCTGACCTTTCTGCTCACCCGAAATGCGGCCCGGGCCTCGTCGGTGCTGATGGTGGACTTTTCCTGCGCCCTGAAGCTGGCCATGCCCCTGGCGGTGCTGTCCGCCATGCGGGAGGCGGGAGGACACCATGTCACCGTGAAGGGCGGCAAGTACCTGGAGGCGGTGGCCAAGGCAGACACCATCGTATTTGACAAGACGGGCACCCTCACCCACGCCTGCCCCGTGGTGGTACAGGTCATCCCCTTTGGCGGCCGGAAGGAGGCCGAGATGCTGCGCCTGGCCGCCTGCCTGGAGGAGCACTTCCCCCACTCCATGGCCAACGCCGTGGTCCAGGAGGCCCTCCGCCGGCAGATTGCCCACGAGGAAATGCACGCCCAGGTGGAGTATGTGGTGGCCCACGGCATTGCCAGCCGGATTGGGGAAGAAAAGGTGGTGATTGGCAGCCGCCACTTCGTCTTTGAGGACGAGGGCTGCACTGTGCCGGCTGCGGAGCAGGCGGCCTTTGACGCGCTGCCGGTGGAATTTTCCCACCTGTACCTGGCCATAGGCGGCGTTCTGGCGGGTGTTATCTGCATCTCCGACCCCCTTCGGGGGGAGGCCGCCGGCGTGCTGCAGGCCCTGCGGGCCCTGGGGATTGGCAAAATCGTCATGATGACCGGGGACAACGCCCACACCGCCGCCGCCATTGCCCGGGAAGTGGGGGTGGATACTTTTTATGCCGGCGTGCTCCCGGAGGACAAGGCCCGCTTCGTAGAGCAGGAGAAGGCCGCCGGCCGCACTGTGATGATGGTGGGCGACGGCATCAACGACTCTCCCGCCCTGTCGGCGGCAGATGTCGGCATCGCCATCAGCGATGGGGCGGCCATTGCCCGGGAGGTGGCGGACATCACTGTTGGCGCTGACGACCTGGGCGCCCTGGTGACGCTCAAGGTCATTGCCAACGGCCTGCTTCGCCGGACGCGGCGCAACTATCGCTTTGTCCTGGGCTTCAACGGCGCCCTCATTGCCCTGGGGGCCCTGGGGGTGCTGCCGCCGGCCACCTCCGCCCTGCTCCATAATCTCTCCACTGTGGGCATCAGCCTCCACAGCATGACCAACCTCCTGCCGGAGAAGGCGGTATAGCGGGCGCTGCCTGCGGCGGGGCCGGGGAAGCCCGGCCCCGCTCAGGCTGTCGAAAAAGGAAGGCCTGTTATGGGCCGCAGTGTGTCCCTGGCCGGCGGGGCGAGGCGGCACACAGAAAAACAGAGCCGATTGGAGCGAAACAAAAGCTTTTTGGAGCGGCGGGGTCTCCCTGTGTTCTGCTACACTCAAGCTGTTCAGGCTTTTTTGCGTATGACATATTTTTTTGGCCTTGAGTTAGCATGCGCTAACTATTGGCGAGAGGGGGAATGGTATGGACGCCGGAGGCGGACGGGGAACGGAAAAGCTGCGGGCGTCCGGCGGGGTTTTTATGAGCGACGGCCTGGTGGTGCGCAGCTGCTCGCCCACCCTGGCGGGCATCAAAACAGGGAGCCTGTTTCCCTGCGCCTACGCCTCGGCGGGGGAGCTGCTGGCGGCCATCCGGCGGCTGAACCGGCGGCTGGGCGGCAAGGGGCTGCGGGTTCTGCCCCTGCGGTATGATGCGGGCCGGGCGCTCATCTACCTGTTCCGGCCCCGGGCGCTGGCCCGGGATTTGGCCCGGGCGGACGCCGCGGCGCTGCTGCGTGCGCGGGGCTATGGGGACCTGGAGATGCACGCCTGTGTCTGCCAGCTGGCGGCCCGCTTCCGGGCGGGGGGCGACTTTCCCCATGAGGTGGGGCTGTTTCTGGGGTATCCGCCGGAGGACGTATGGGGCTTCATCACAAACGGGGCCTGCGGCCACAAGTGTGCCGGCTGCTGGAAGGTGTACGGCGACCCGGCGGCGGCCCGGGAGACCTTTGCAAAGTATAAAAAATGTACCCGCATCTACTGCGCCCTGTGGGCGCAGGGGAAATCCATCGAGGGGCTGGCTGTGGCCGGCTGATGGAAGCGATTGAATTGAAAAGGAAAGGACGAATCGTATGAGCAAAGTTGCAGTTGTCTACTGGAGCGGTACCGGAAACACAGAGGCCATGGCCGCCGCTGTGGCGGAGGGCGCCCTCGGCGCGGGGGCGGAGGTCTCCCTTTTGACGGCTGGGGAGTTTGACGCCGGGGCCATGGATGCCTATGACGCCGTGGCCTTCGGCTGCCCTGCCATGGGCAGCGAAGTCCTGGAAGAGAGCGAGTTTGAGCCCATGTTCTCCGCCTGCGAGGAGAAACTGGGGGGCAAAAAGATTGCCCTGTTCGGCTCCTATGGCTGGGGCGACGGGGAGTGGATGCGCGCCTGGGAAGAGACCTGTGCCGGCGCCGGCGCTGTCCTGGCCTGCGAGAGCGTTATCTGCTGCGATGCCCCGGACGACGATGCCGTCGCCGCCTGCCGGGCCCTGGGTGCGGCCCTGGTCTAGTGGATTTACAGTGAGCACCTGAAGGGGAAAGCCGCCCGGCGTCATCGTCGGGCGGCTTTCTGAGGCTATCAAAAACATATGTGCCAGGGACTTTTTTGACAAGCTGGTAAAGCCCTGTTCAGCAGGAAGGCTGCGTCGGGCCGGGACTTATGGGCCGTATATGTATCCCCATATTGAAAGCGGATTGTCTCCCCCCGTGTCGTCATCATAATACAGCATCAGCGCATAGCCGTCCTCTGTATATTCCGTATCCAGGGAAATGGCTTTCCAGTTCGGACTATCCGAGGCCCCAGGCTCCAGGTCGGCGGTGCTGCACAGGATTTTTGCCGCCGAAAATCCCTCCATCAGCGGGGTGAGGGATGCGGAAGCATCCCCGTCCAACAGCGCCAAATCATACAGCGCATGGATTAGGACCGTCTGGTACGCGTTCAGCGACAGCAGGTTCAGGTCGAAGTAGCCGTTGTTTGCGCTGATATACAAGGGGTAGCCGTAGCCGCTGCCGGTGAGAAATACGAGGTAAAAATGCCCCATCTCCATGGGATAGCAGTTTTCCTCCGCAATAATGGAGCCGTCTGCCAGGCGGCCGCATTTTTCCGCGATTTCCATCGTCTCCCCATAGCCCCGCTCGTTTTTGAAAAATGCCTCTACCTGAAAAGTGCGTACGGCGTGGAGATTGTAATACCGGTCCCCGTCCGGGGAGATGCCGTAGGTGTTTTCGGCCGACAGCGCCTCTGTGGGGGTCACAATGGCGACGGTGTGGGCCCGGCTGTACAATCTTTCATAATCATACTGAGCATAATCGCTCATGCCGCCGGTTCGGATTTCTCCGTATTGTGCCGTGTAATATGCCTCCATGGTGGAAAATCGGGGCGTTTGCTGCTCCCGCCCGGAGAGAAGCGCCAGGGCGGTAAGGTTGACGGCAGCGGCCAGCAGAAGCAGGCCCGCCGGCAAAATCCGCCCCAGAGGACGTCTCCAATCCATATACCGGTGCCTCCTTTCGCAGTTTTTCCTGTTTGGCAATCGAAAAATCTGGGGAGGGACGCTGTTGCCGTATAGCAAAAGCATACAAAAAACCGCCCGGCATTGTCAAGGAAAAACTTCCATTCCTGTAAGTTTTCCCGGAGTACGCCCCCGCCCTGTTCGGGCGTGCCTTGCAAATTCCCCAAAAATATGCTATAAAAAGGGAAAAAGCAGCGCTTTGGCCGCGCCAAAAGGTGCGGCGGAAGGGGGGAGAGATGTGGACATCAACTTGCTGGTGGAGTTCCTGGCCCTGGCCCGGCACCTGAACTTCAGCCGGACGGCCCAGGCCCTGAACCTGACCCAGCCCACCCTCAGCCGCCACATCTCCCAGCTTGAGGAGGCCCTCTCTGTCCAGCTCTTCCGACGGGACCGGCAGAGCGTGGCCCTGACGGAGGCCGGGGAGCTGTTCTTCGGGGAGGCCAGCGCAGTGGTGGCCCGGTATGAGACGGCCATGCGCCGGATGCAGGAGTACCGGGACAACATGTCCGGCAGCCTGGTTATCGGCTACCGCTGGATTTATCACGGCGGGGCCTGGCCCCATGTGCTCCATGTCTTCCGGGAACAGCACCCCCAGGTGACGGTGCGCCTGATTTCTTTCCAGGACGCCGGTTCGCTGCCCGACGCTGTCCGGGACGGGAGCCTGGACATCGCCATCGTGCTGCGCACCGATGACGTGCTCCCCTCAGAGTTCCGGGGGCTCCAGCTCAAAAGCGTCCCTCTGGTGGCGGTGTTCCGGGACAGCCACCCCCTGGCCCGCTCCCCGGTGGTGACGCCGGCCCAGCTTGCCCACGAGCGGCTGCTGGTGCCCCAGACCCGGAGCAGCATGGGCCTGCCCGCCAAGATGACGGCCCTGTTCCGCTCCTACGGCCTGAGTCCCGCCGTCACATATTCTCAGGAGCGGCTGGAGGAGGCCATGCTCCGGGTGCAGATGGACAACCTGGTGGGGCTGATGCCCCAGTGCTATGTCTCCGACGAGGCGCTGCCCGGCGTCCGGGTGGTCCAGGTGGCGGGGACATCCGGATTTTTCAACCTGGCTGTGCTGGCCGGGGCGGACAACCCCAATGCGGCAGTGCGCTCCTTTTTGCAGACCTGCCGGACGGAGCTCAAGCGGCAGCGCCGGGCCGAGCAGCTGGGGAATTTGCCAGAGTAAAAGTGCTTTTCTTTATTAAAAAAGGATACAAAAGAAGTTTTCCACCCATTTCTTTCTCCAGAGAAAGGACGGGAGCGGTGCTTTTCTTGGCTCTCAAGAAAAGTACCAAAAAGAAAGTTTTCCCCTTGTGAGGGGACGAGAGGGTTCCTTTTCTTGCTTCTGCAAGAAAAGGAACCAAAAGAACATTTTCCGCCTGCGGGCGGGATGATGGGCGATACTTTTCTTTCACCAGCGAAAGAAAAGTATCCAAAAGAAACGCCGTCAAAGGGGGATAGCCAACCAAGGCTATCCCCCTTTGAAATCCCCCTCTA
>CAZRNK010000055.1:0-4673 GCA_964601435.1 uncultured Oscillospiraceae bacterium
GCAAGCGCCACCGTCATGTCGGTACGGCCGGCGGCAGCCGTCTCGCCTGCCGCGTCCTCAAGGCTGCCGGTATTTCCCGGCGTTGTCTCCCCGCCGGAGCTGCACCCCGCAAACAGGGCTGTCTCAAGCGCCAGGCAAAGCAAAAGCGCAATCATCTTTCTTTTCATGTTCTTTCTCCTTTTTCGTTTTGTACTTGGATACACGCCACCTTATGTGCTCCATTTATCTCAACAAGAGGAATGTCGTTCTCCAGGCATTCCGCCCTGCACCGGTCACACCGCTTGGCGAAGCGGCAGCCTTTCGGCGGATTAATGGGAGACGAGACCTCTCCTTTGAGCAGCTTCAGCTCCTTCCCGATGCTCTCCACGCTGGGAATGGGGATGGCGTCCATCAGCGCCAGAGTGTAGGGGTGCAGCGGGTTGCGGAACAGCTCCTCCGTGGTCGCCTGCTCCACACATACGCCGCAATACATAACCATAATCTCATCGGAAATGTGTTTCACAACGGCCAGGTTGTGGCTGATAAACAGATAGGTCAGGCCCATTTCCTTCTGGAGGTCCATCAGGAGATTCAAAATCTGCGCCTGGATACTCACATCCAGCGCACTGACCGGCTCGTCACAGACGACAAATTCCGGGTTTACCGCCAGCGTCCGGGCGATGCCCACCCTTTGGCGTCGCCCGCCGTCCAGCTCATGGGGGTAGGCGTTTTCTACCCGCGCCGCCAGGCCGACAATGTCCATCAGCTCCCGCGCCCGCTGTGCAGCCTCCGGGCGTTTTTTTATCACGCCTGTGAGAAACATGGGCTCCATAATGCTCTCGGCCACCGTCATTCTGGGGTCCAGAGAGGCATACGGGTCCTGGAAAATGATATTCAGCTTGGCGCGCATCTTCCGCATCTCCGATTTGCTGAGGGTGAAAATATCTTCCCCACGGAAAAACACATTGCCTGCTGTGGGGTTCTCAAGGCGGATTACCGTTGTGCCCAGGGTGCTCTTCCCGCAGCCGGACTCGCCCACCACCCCCAGGGTTTTCCCCTCGTCGATGGAAAAGCTGACGCCGTCGACAGCGTGGAGGAGGTTGTTTTTCTTTACTTTAAAATATTTCTTTACGCCAACTGCCTCAATCAGCGGTGTATGCATCTGCTCAGGCATTGTCCCCGCCTCCAATCCGATGGCACAGAATCTTATGCCCATTTCCCACATCCACGTACGCTGGGCTTTCGCTTCTGCACTTCTCTGTACAGTATGGACAGCGCGGGTGGAATTTACAGCCCTGGGGCAAGTCACTGGGGTCCGGCATCTGTCCCTGGATAGGCACAAGGCGCTTTTCTTCCCCGGAAATCGTGGGGATGCTGTTAAAGAGTCCCTCCGTATACGGGTGCTTCTGCCCGGGGGCAAAGAGGTCATAGCAGCTTGCATATTCTACAATCTCGCCGGCATATACGACGCCCACCTTGTCGCAGGTCAGGGCCACAATCCCCAAGTCGTGGGTAATCATAATCATCGCCATGCCCATCTCCCGCTTCAAATCCCGCATGAGATTCAAAACCTGCGCCTGAATGGTCACGTCCAGGGCCGTCGTGGGCTCGTCGGCTATCAGAAGCTGCGGCTTGCTGACTAGGGCAATGGCGATGACAACCCGCTGCTTCATCCCGCCGGAGAACTGGTGGGGATAGTCGTTTTTCCGCTCTGGCTGGATGCCCACCTGGCGGAGCATATCGTCAACAATCTGCTCCTTCTCTGCCTTGGTGAGCTGTTTGCCCGCATGCCAGTCGGCCGCCTCGGAAATCTGGTCCCCAATCCGCATGACTGGATTCAAAGAGGTCATGGGGTCCTGGAAAATCATGCTGATGTCTTTCGCCCGGAGGGACTGCATCTCCCGCTTGTTCTTCTGCAGCACATTCTCCCCGTCAAACAGGATTTCCCCGCCAGTAATTTGGCCCACAAACTCCGGGAGGAGGCGGAGGATGCTCAGCGCAATGGTCGTCTTCCCCGCGCCGGTCTCTCCCACCAGGCCCAGCGTCTCTCCCCTGTCAACGCTGAAGCTGACGCCGTTGACTGCGTGGACCGTCTCCAAATCGGTCACATATTTTACTTCAAGATTTTTTACTTCCAACAGGCTCATAGGCTTACCTCAGTTTTTCAGGCGGGGGTCAAGAGCATCGCGGAGGCCGTCGCCAATCAGCGTCATGCTCATGGCGGAGAGCACAATGGCAACCCCCGGGATTATCATGAGATAGGGCGCCCGGAGCATATAGTCCTGGGCATTGGAGAGGATAACCCCCCACTCTGCAGTGGGCGGCTGGACGCCGAAGCCCAGGTAGCTGTATCCGGAAGCGGCAATCACAGTGCCGGAAATCATGCCGGTGGCCTGGACAATGATGACGCCGATGGCGTTGGGCAGGATATGCTTGATAATCAGCCGCAAATTCCCGCTGCCAAAGGCCCTGGCCGCCCGGACATAGTCCACATTCGACAGGTTGATTACCTGGGAGCGCACCAGCCGGATGACGCTGGGCACTGTGCCAACACATAGCGCAATGAGCAGGTTCACAAGCCCCGTCCCCAAGGTGGACGCAATCACCATAACCAGCAGCATGGAGGGAATGCAGTACAAAATGTCGCAGATGCGCATCACGATGCTGTCAAACAGGCCGCCCAGATAGCCGCAGGCGGCGCCCAGGATAGAGCCAATCCCCATATCCAGCACGACAACCAGCAGCCCCATGGAAAGGCTAATCCGGCTGCCGTGGACCATCCTTGCAAACAAATCCCTGCCCAGATGGTCGGTTCCGAAAATATGCTCCGCTGACGGGGGCTGCAGGCGCTCTGACCCCACAATTTGGGTTGTGAGGGATTTATCCGCCAGGACATCTGCAAACACAGCCACCAGCACGAGGAAAATCACAATGTACAACCCCAGCATGGCGGTCTTGCTCTTCTTGAACCTGCGCCACACCTCGGTGGCCGGCGTCTGCTTGCGCCGCCGCACGCTGTTCTTTTTCTTTTCCACGGAAAGGCTCCTTTCTCAGCTGGACGTATATTTTGCCTTGACCCTGGGGTCGGCATACGCGCTGATAATATCCACAAGTAAAACAATCAGGCAGAAAATGGCGGAGAGGAAGATAGTCGTCGCCATAACCAGCGGGACATCCTTCCCGTTTAAGGCCCGCAGCGCCAGGGAGCCCAGGCCGGGCAGAGAGAAAACATTCTCCAGCAGTACCGTCCCGCCCAGGAGCGCGCCAAAGCCAATCCCCACCGTATTGATAAGGGGAAGCGTCACATTGCGGAAGGCGTGGCGCCAAATGACCCGGCGCTCCGAAATCCCCTTGGCTCGGGCGGTCCGGACATAGTCCTGGCGGATTGCCTCCAGCATAATGGTCCTCGTCGTGCGGAGCAGGCCGCCGCTGCCGGACAGCCCAAAAACCAGCACCGGCAAAATATACCCCTGCCAGGTTTCCACACCGAAGGAGGGCAGCCATCCGAGCTTCAGGGAGAACAGGAAAATAAACAGCAGTGCCATCCAGAAAGAGGGCATGGCAGAAATCAGCATGGCCAGGACCCGCAGGATGTTGTCCGCAACGCTGTACTGCTTGATGGCGGAGAGGATGCCCAGCGGGACGCCCAAAAGCACATAGAGCATCGTGCCGAGCAGCGCAAACTGGAAGGTGTATTTGAAATTTGGCAGGATTTCATCCATGACGGCCCTGCCGCTTTGCCAGGAGGTGCCAAAATCAAAGTGCAGAATAATGTCCCGCAGATAAATCACCAGCCGCTCCAGCATGGGCTTATCATAGCCCAGCCGCGCGTTCAGGGCCGCAATCTCTTCGGGAGAGGCGCTGTCGCCGAGCATTGCTGCCGCCGGGCTGCCCGGTACGATGTTAATCAGCAGGAAAACCAGAATAATTACGCCCAACAAAATCGGGATTGTCAGCAACAGCCGCTTTATCACATATTTATACACAATCCATCCTCCTTACCGGACGCTGCATTTCGCAGCCGCCGCAATCCCCCGGTCCACATCCTCCTGCGTAGTGTACGCGCCGATGGAAAATCTGGCAACGGTTTTTCCGGAAATAATGACATTGCTCTCCCTGCGCAGTTCGTTTACAATGTCCTCTGCCCGGGGGGATGCAATGGACAGCGAGGCACATCTGTGCGCCTCTTCCAGCGGGGTGATAATGTGGTACCCCAGAGGTTGTATCCCATTATACAGCCGCGCATACAGTTCGGAAACGTGGCGGCAAATCGTCTCTATCCCTATATCCAGGATGCGGGCAAGGGTATCATGCAAAATCCATATGCCCAAGAGGTCATTGGACGCATTCTCCAGCTTCCCGGCATCCTGCGGATTGCATATCCGGATGCCCGGCTTGCCGCCGCCAAGGAGCACCTCGGCAAATCCGTTGTCCGCCAAGTACGCCGGCCTGAGCTTTTCCAGCAGCTCCGTCTCGCAGTAGAGAAAGCCGGTGCTGATAAAGGCGAACAGGCCCTTATACGCCGCAGCTGTCACGGCGGCGGCGCCCCATTGCCTTGGATAGACGGGCGCAAGCCCGATGCTCTGGGTCGCGTCTACCACGAGATAAATGCCCCGCTCCCTGCAGGCCGCGCCCAGCTTTTATACCCGGTGGAGGACTGTACATGGCTCACAAAAATAAACTTTGTATGGGCA